>NZ_JANCPQ010000008.1:0-68731 GCF_024295825.1 Streptococcus sp. CF10-1
TTATCCGCCATAGCTCAGTTGGTAGTAGCGCATGACTGTTAATCATGATGTCGTAGGTTCGAGTCCTACTGGCGGAGTTAGATAAAAAGAACCCCAGATGGTGTTCTTTTTTGTTATGTGACTATTAGTCCGTCTCGCTCCGTGAGGTGAAGTGTATAGATGGGTAGTTATGTTTTATAAGTGGAGTAGACAGTTGAAAATCTAAATCTTAGTTTTTGTACCTATAATTACATCTTTATTTTACTTTTAGTTTGTTTAGCTTTAAATTCTTCATTTATAGGATTTGAAGTTTTTTTAGTTCCTTTTTTTGTTAGACTAGTGTTACTAATAAGAAAGGGAATTTTTATATGCTTCAGAAATTTTATGATCGAGCATTTGTCTTTTTGAAACTAGTTGAACAAGAATATGCCTCTTTAGGCCAGAGTTGTTCAGAGTGGGAATCACTTCATCTTCGTTTTTTACTCTATTACTTAATCCGATTTAAAATTAAAAGTGATAGGGATTTTTCACTATATCACTTTAGAACAGCTTATCGTCTATATCTAGATAAATTCCTGCAAGGTGGTACAACTCTTATCCAATAGGAAGCATCTATATCATAATTACGAACGATAGTTGTAGCTAGTTTTTAAAAAATATAGAATTAGCTTATAATAAAAGGCTTCTGTATTTAGAAATGAGAGAATTTCCAAATATTTTCTACTGTTTCTTCTTGATAAAATAGTGTTTTTTTCTTATAATAAATTGTAAGATATAATTGCGGGTGAGATTCCTGCCGTGTATATGAGAAAGGACGAGCTCCTGGTAGCTCAGACGAATTTTATTATGACTTCAGTTGTTGTTGTAGGTACCCAGTGGGGTGATGAAGGTAAAGGGAAAATTACAGATTTTCTTTCAGCTAATGCAGAGGTAATTGCTCGTTATCAAGGTGGTGATAATGCTGGTCACACGATTGTGATTGATGGTAAGAAATTTAAGTTGCACTTGATTCCATCTGGAATTTTCTTTCCTGAAAAAATCTCTGTTATTGGTAATGGGATGGTCGTGAATCCAAAATCCCTTGTGAAAGAGTTGAGCTATCTTCATGAGGAAGGTGTGACAACTGATAACTTGCGTATTTCTGATCGTGCGCATGTTATTTTGCCTTATCATATTGAGTTGGATCGCCTGCAAGAAGAGGCTAAGGGTGACAATAAGATTGGTACTACAATCAAGGGAATCGGTCCAGCATATATGGACAAGGCTGCTCGTGTTGGAATTCGTATTGCGGATCTTTTGGATAAGGATATTTTCCGTGAACGTTTGGAACGTAATCTTGCGGAAAAGAATCGTTTGTTTGAAAAATTATATGATAGCACCCCTATTTCAGTTGATGATATTTTTGAAGAATATTATGAATATGGTCAACAAATTAAGCAATACGTGACAGATACATCCGTTATCTTGAATGATGCGCTTGATAATGGCAAACGTGTGCTGTTTGAAGGTGCGCAAGGTGTTATGCTAGATATCGACCAAGGTACGTATCCATTTGTTACTTCTTCAAACCCTGTCGCTGGTGGTGTGACAATTGGGTCTGGTGTTGGTCCAAGTAAGATTGACAAGGTTGTAGGCGTCTGTAAAGCCTACACAAGTCGTGTAGGAGATGGACCGTTCCCAACTGAATTATTTGATGAAGTGGGAGATCGCATCCGTGAAGTAGGTCATGAATATGGTACAACAACTGGTCGTCCACGTCGTGTGGGTTGGTTTGACTCAGTTGTGATGCGCCATAGTCGCCGTGTATCTGGTATTACTAATCTTTCATTGAATTCTATCGATGTTTTGAGTGGTTTGGATACTGTGAAAATCTGTGTGGCCTATGATCTTGATGGTCAACGTATTGATTACTATCCTGCTAGTCTTGAGGAGTTGAAACGTTGTAAGCCAATCTACGAGGAAATGCCAGGTTGGTCAGAAGACATCACTGGAGTCCGTAATTTGGAAGACCTTCCTGAGAATGCACGTAACTATGTTCGTCGTGTAAGTGAGTTGGTTGGTGTTCGTATCTCAACTTTCTCAGTAGGACCTGGTCGTGAACAAACTAATATTTTAGAAAGTGTTTGGTCATAGGAGATTTTTAAGATTAGTTTAAGACAGGTTGGGTATACTATAGACAGTTACAAGAAGACCTCCTAACTTGTTGTAACAAATATCCTAAACTTTTCTTTTTCATAATAATCTCCCTATTAAGTCACCGCATTCGGTGGCTTTTTTTGTGTTGAGAATCATGATATAATAATAAAATCGACAAGTAGGAAAAGAGAAAAACGATGAATTATACAGTTGAAGAAAAAGAAGCCTTTATGAGAGAGGCTTTGAGAGAGGCTGAGATTGCTTTAGAGCACGATGAAATTCCAATTGGTTGTGTGATTGTCAAGGATGGAGAAATCATTGGTAGGGGGCATAATGCGCGTGAGGAGTTGCAACGGGCGGTCATGCATGCAGAAATCATGGCTATAGAGAATGCGAATGCGAGTGAGGAGAGCTGGCGCTTGCTGGATTGCACGCTTTTTGTGACCATTGAACCTTGTGTCATGTGTAGTGGGGCGATTGGGCTTGCCCGTATTCCAAACGTGGTCTACGGGGCTAAGAATCAGAAATTTGGTGCAGCTGGGAGCTTGTACGATATTTTGACAGATGAGCGTCTCAATCATCGTGTAGAGGTTGAAACGGGAGTTTTGGAGAGTGAGTGTGCAGCGATTATGCAGGATTTTTTCCGAAATCGACGGAAAAAATAATTTCTCTTTAAAAATCGAGGGGAATGTGGTATAATGAATAGTGGAGCAACAGTTCTGCGTGAAGCGGGTCAGGGGAGGAATCCAGCAGCCCTAAGCGAGTGTGAATTGTGTGCTCTTTTTTCGTGCTTTTTTCGAATAAATAAGATAAAATAGCCTAGAATAAATGATTATAGAATAGAAAAGAGAAAGATATGAAAATTCGTGGTTTTGAATTGGTTTCGAGTTTTACAGATGAAAATTTGTTACCTAAGCGTGAGACAGCCCATGCAGCTGGTTATGATTTAAAGGTTGCAGAACGCACTGTGATTGCTCCAGGAGAGATTGTTCTCGTCCCAACAGGAGTCAAGGCTTATATGCAGCCGACAGAGGTGCTCTATCTCTATGACCGTTCATCAAATCCTCGTAAGAAAGGCTTGGTCTTGATTAACTCGGTTGGGGTCATTGATGGGGATTATTATGGAAATCCTGGGAATGAAGGTCATATCTTTGCTCAGATGAAAAACATTACGGACCAAGAAGTGATTCTCGAAGTTGGAGAACGTGTGGTTCAGGCTGTCTTTGCTCCATTTTTAATCGCAGACGGAGATGAGGCAGACGGCGTGCGAACTGGTGGTTTTGGGTCAACTGGACACTAAGATGAAGATTATCTTTGTACGTCATGGGGAGCCAGATTACCGTGAGTTAGAGGAACGTTCTTATACAGGTTTTGGGATGGATTTAGCACCTTTATCTGAAAAAGGACGGCAACAAGCTCAGGAACTTTGGCAAAATCCTTTGCTACAATCGGCTAATCTACTAGTGACTTCAGCAGTAACGAGAGCTTTAGAAACGGCTTTTTATGTATCTTGTGCTACTGGCCTTCCTTTGAGGGTGGAGCCTTTGTTACACGAATGGCAGGTCTATGAATCAGGCATAGATAGATTTGAAGAGGCTAGAACACTATTTCTAGAAAACAAGGGGGAGTTACTTTCTAATAGCCCTATTCAATATGAGACAGCTACGGAAATGAAGTCTCGGTTTCTAGAATGTATGGCTAAGTATAGAGACTACCAGACTGTGGTAGTTGTCGCTCATCGAATGCTCATGCGCCAGTTTGTTCCAAATGAGAAGATTGATTTTTGCCAAGTGATTGAGTGTGAGATAGAGATTTAGAAAGAGGTTTATCATCGCAAAGAAAAAAGCGACATTTGTGTGTCAAAATTGTGGGTATAATTCCCCAAAATATCTAGGGCGTTGTCCTAACTGTGGGTCTTGGTCTTCTTTTGTAGAAGAGGTTGAGGTTGCAGAGGTCAAGAATGCGCGTGTGTCTTTGACAGGTGAGAAAACCAAGCCCATGAAACTGGCTGAGGTGACTTCCATCAATGTCAATCGAACCAAGACGGAGATGGAGGAATTTAACCGTGTGCTTGGTGGAGGTGTGGTACCGGGGAGTCTCGTTCTTATCGGTGGGGATCCAGGGATTGGGAAATCAACCCTTCTCTTACAAGTATCGACTCAGCTGTCCCAAGTAGGGACTGTTCTCTATGTCAGTGGGGAGGAGTCTGCCCAGCAGATTAAACTCCGTGCAGAGCGCTTGGGGGATATTGATAGCGAGTTTTATCTCTATGCAGAGACCAATATGCAGAGTGTTCGATCTGAGGTGGAGCGCATCCAACCAGATTTTCTCATCATCGACTCTATCCAGACGATTATGTCTCCTGAGATTTCAGGGGTGCAGGGGTCTGTGTCTCAGGTGCGTGAGGTAACGGCTGAACTCATGCAGTTGGCGAAGACTAATAACATTGCTATCTTTATCGTAGGACATGTGACTAAGGAAGGAACCTTGGCAGGTCCGCGTATGTTGGAGCATATGGTGGATACGGTGCTTTACTTTGAAGGGGAGCGCCACCATACCTTCCGTATTTTGAGGGCAGTCAAAAACCGTTTTGGTTCCACTAATGAGATTGGCATCTTTGAGATGCAGTCGGGTGGATTGGTTGAGGTCCTCAATCCGAGTCAAGTTTTCCTAGAAGAGCGTTTGGATGGAGCGACTGGCTCATCAATTGTGGTGACTATGGAAGGAACCCGTCCGATTTTGGCGGAGGTTCAGGCTTTGGTGACACCAACTATGTTTGGAAATGCTAAGCGCACAACGACAGGTCTTGATTTCAATCGTGCGAGTCTGATTATGGCTGTTTTGGAAAAACGAGCAGGGCTTCTCTTGCAAAATCAGGATGCCTATCTCAAATCTGCTGGCGGTGTCAAATTGGATGAGCCTGCCATTGACTTAGCCGTCGCAGTGGCTATTGCCTCTAGTTACAAGGACAAGCCTACCAATCCTCAGGAATGTTTTGTGGGTGAACTGGGCTTGACCGGAGAAATTCGGCGCGTGAATCGCATCGAACAACGCATAAATGAAGCGGCAAAACTGGGCTTTACCAAGATTTATGTACCCAAGAATTCCTTGACAGGAATCACTCCACCCAAGGAAATTGAAGTCATTGGTGTGACAACGATTCAGGAAGTTTTGAAAAAGGTCTTTGCATAATCCGTGACAAATCCTCTTAAAAATGATAAGATAGGAGAAATATTTGATTATCAAATTTTTGAGGAGGGAATCGTGTCGTATTTTGAACAGTTTATGCAAGCCAATCAGGCTTATGTTGCCCTACATGGGCAGTTAAATCTGCCACTTAAACCCAAAACCAGAGTAGCGATCGTGACCTGTATGGACTCACGTCTGCACGTTGCGCAAGCTCTAGGTTTGGCCCTTGGGGATGCTCATATCTTGCGGAATGCGGGTGGTCGAGTAACTGAGGACATGATTCGTTCACTGGTGATTTCCCAGCAACAAATGGGGACAAGAGAAATCGTGGTGCTTCACCATACAGACTGTGGAGCTCAAACCTTTGAAAATGAAAGTTTTCATGAACATTTGAAACACGAGCTCGGAGTTGATGTATCTGATCAAGATTTTTTACCATTCCAGGATGTTGAAGAGAGTGTGAGAGAGGATATGCAATTGCTTAGAGAGTCTTCACTGATTCCTGATGATGTGGTTATTTCAGGTGCTGTCTATGATGTGGATACAGGAAGTATGAGAGAAGTATACTAACTTTGTCTCGAAAAAATCTCATCCTAGCATAAAATCGATTGTTAAAATATAGGATTTTCAGTTTTAATATAGCTAATATAAAATAGTATAAAACAAGGGTATAAATGTTTACTCTTGTTTTATTTTTGATTGAAAAATAAAGTAAAAAGCGCTACAATGGTAGATGGAAAATGTTGTGTAAAAAACAAGTGATACATAAATACCGGAGGAAATCATGTCTTTTTCTGATTTAAAGCTGTTTGCCCTTTCTTCTAATAGAGAATTGGCAGAGCGTGTGGCGCAAGAAATTGGGATAGAGTTGGGGAAATCGACTGTTCGCCAATTTTCAGATGGGGAGATTCAAGTCAACATCGAAGAATCGATCCGTGGAAAACACGTCTTTATCCTACAATCAACTAGTTCACCTGTAAATGATAATTTACTTGAAATTTTGATTATGGTGGACGCATTGAAGCGTGCTAGTGCAGAATCTGTCAATGTTGTTATGCCCTACTATGGCTATGCACGTCAGGATAGAAAAGCGCGCGCGCGTGAGCCAATCACTGCAAAACTCGTTGCAAACATGCTAGAAGTTGCTGGCGTAGATCGTTTGTTGACGATTGATTTGCATGCTGCACAGATTCAGGGATTCTTTGATATTCCAGTAGATCACTTGATGGGTGCTCCATTGATTGCGGACTATTTTGAACGTCGTGGTATGGTTGGTTCTGACTACGTGGTTGTCAGCCCAGACCATGGTGGAGTGACTCGTGCTCGTAAATTGGCAGAGTTTTTGAAAACCCCGATTGCGATTATTGACAAACGCCGTAGTGTAGACAAGATGAATACCAGTGAAGTGATGAACATCATTGGTAAGGTAGAAGGTAAGACTTGTATCTTGATTGACGATATGATCGATACAGCTGGAACTATTTGTCATGCGGCAGATGCTCTTGCTGAAGCAGGTGCTGTTGAAGTATATGCAAGCTGTACGCACCCAGTACTTTCTGGTCCTGCTATGGATAATATCCAAAAATCAGCTATTAAAAAATTGGTTGTTTTGGATACGATCTACCTACCAGAAGAGCGTTTGATTGATAAGATTGAACAAATTTCGATTGCTCATCTTCTGGGCGATGCTATTATCCGTATTCACGAAAAACGTCCTCTTTCTCCCCTATTTTGTATTGAGAAAAAGATTTAATCTTTCACTTGAAGTAGACAGAACTCCTAGCAGGTTTCTTTTCTTGCTAGGAGATTTTTATAGTCAAAATCTGCAAGCCTTTTCAAAATATGCTATACTGTGAAAAAAGGAGGATTTCTATGAGCCAAGAATTTATCAATCCAAGTGATGGTGTGATCCGTCAGTATCTGGAGACCAGTAAAACGTTAGCGGTAGTGGGTTTATCCGACCGTGAGGAAACAACTAGTAATCGAGTGACTAAGGAAATGCAGGCTCGGGGCTATAAAATCATTCCAGTTAATCCCAAGGCTGCAGGTGGGGAAATTTTGGGAGAAAAGGCTTATGCGAGTCTAGCTGAGATTCCTTTTCCTGTAGATATCGTCAATGTATACCGACGGAGCGAGTTTTTACCAGATGTGGCGCGTGATTTTCTCAAGGCTAATGCTAAGATTTTCTGGGCACAACTGGGCCTTGAAAGCCTAGAAGCGGAAGAAATCTTGCGTGCTGGAGGATGCGATGACATCGTGATGAATCGCTGTATTAAGAGAGAACATACACGTTTAATTCTTGAAAAATAAAAAGGTAGCCAGTAGGCTACCTTTTGTGTTAGAAAATACCAATCAATGCCTGCATACCAAGGCTGGTGAGGATGATGGCAATCCAGCAAAGGGCTCCAAGAAGAATGGATTTGCCACTGGATCTAACCATGGCAATCAGATTGGTTTTGAGACCGATAGCACTCATGGCCATGATAATGAGGAATTTGGAGAGTTGTTTGAGAGGGGTGAAGAAGCTACTAGACACACCGAGAGAGGTGAGAAGAGTCGTTAAGAGAGAAGCCAGGATAAAGTAAAGGATAAAAAGTGGGAAGACTTTTTTCAGTTGCAGGCCTTGCTTATTTTTTTGCTCGCGACTTTGCCAGTAGGATAGAAAGAGCGTGATAGGGATAATGGCCAAAGTGCGTGTGAGTTTGACAATGGTTGCGGATTCGAGGGTATTGCTTTGGTAAAGGCTGTCCCAGGCGCTTGCTGTAGCTGTTACAGAGGAAGTGTCATTGACGGCTGTTCCTGCAAAAAGGGCGAAGCCTTCATTAGACAAGTGAAGCCAGGTTCCTAGAGTTGGAAAGATGAGCGCAGCCAAGACATTGAAGAAAAAGATAACGGAAATGGCTTGGGCAACTTCTTTTTCCTTTGCATGGATAACGGGCGCTGTCGCAGCAATGGCAGAACCCCCACAGATGGAAGAACCTACTCCAACCAAGGTAGCCAGTTTTGTGTCCAGTGCAAAGAAGCGCTGGAAGAAATAGGCGACAATCAAGGAAATCGAAATGGTGGAAAGGATGACAGGGAGTGAAGATTGTCCGACTGCGAAGACTTGCGAGATATTGAGACCAAAACCAAGCAAGACAACGGCATATTGGAGCAATTTTTTAGAACTAAAGGTCAATCCAGCATCCAGTTGTTTATAAGACGAGAGAAAGGGATGTAGGAGCATGCCTATGAAAATCGCAAATACAGGCGCGCCAATCACAGGGAAGAATCCTCCTAAGTACCAAGATACGATAGAAATGAGAAGGCAGGCAAAGATGCCTGCTCCATTTTTTGATAGAAATGACATAAAAACCTCCAAATAGAATCTGTTACTATTATAGACCTATAAACAGGAAAAGTAAAATAGAAAGTGGAAAGTTATTCTATCATGTATTTTTGCGGTCGGAGGGCTTTTGTAGTATAATAGTACTATGTTCTGTAAGCAAGGGGGATATCTATGGACTTAACCAAGCGCTTTAATAAACAGTTAGACAAGATTCAAGTTTCCTTGATTCGCCAGTTTGACCAGGCTATTTCGGAGATTCCTGGGGTCTTGCGTTTGACCTTGGGGGAACCTGATTTTACAACGCCAGATCATATCAAGGAGGCAGCCAAGCGGGCGATTGACCAGAACCAATCCTACTATACAGGGATGAGCGGTTTACTGACCTTGCGCCAAGCTGCTAGCGACTTTGTAAAAGAAAAATACCAGCTAGATTATAATCCTGAAAATGAAATTTTGGTTACAATTGGGGCGACAGAGGCTTTATCTGCTACTTTGACGGCTATTTTGGAAGAGGGGGACAAGGTGCTCTTGCCAGCTCCTGCCTATCCAGGATATGAGCCGATTGTCAATCTAGTTGGGGCAGAGATTGTCGAGATTGATACAACTGAAAATGGTTTTGTCTTGACTCCTGAGATGTTGGAAAAGGCCATTCTGGAGCAAGGGGATAAACTCAAAGCAGTTATTCTCAACTATCCAGCCAATCCGACAGGAATTACCTATAGTCGGGAGCAGTTGGAAGCCTTGGCAGACGTTTTACGCAAGTATGAGATTTTTGTTGTCTGTGATGAGGTTTACTCAGAATTAACCTATACAGGCGAAGCCCATGTATCTCTGGGAACTATGCTGAGAGACCAGGCTATTATTATCAATGGCTTGTCTAAATCGCATGCTATGACTGGTTGGCGTTTAGGCTTTATCTTTGCTCCTGCAGCTTTCACAGCACAGTTAATCAAGAGCCACCAATATTTGGTCACTGCCGCAAATACCATGGCTCAACATGCTGCAGTGGAGGCCTTGACAGCTGGTAAAAACGATGCGGAACCTATGAAGAAGGAATACATCCAGCGTCGAGATTATATCATCGAAAAGATGACTGCTCTTGGTTTTGATATTATCAAACCGGACGGTGCCTTCTATATCTTTGCTAAGATTCCAGCAGGTTACAATCAAGACTCCTTTGCTTTTCTGAAGGATTTTGCCTATAAGAAGGCCGTTGCCTTTATTCCTGGTGCCGCCTTTGGACGTTACGGAGAAGGCTATGTGCGTCTGTCCTATGCAGCCAGCATGGAAACGATCAGAGAGGCCATGAAACGACTTGAGGAGTACATGAGAGAAGCATGATTCAGTCTATCACGAGTCAAGGTCTCGTACTCTACAATCGTAACTTTCGTGAGGATGACAAGCTAGTCAAGATCTTTACCGAGCAGGCAGGCAAGCGCATGTTTTTCGTCAAACACGCTGGCCAGTCCAAACTAGCTCCTGTTATTCAGCCCTTGGTGTTGGCACGATTTCTCTTGCGCATCAATGATGACGGGCTTAGCTACATCGAGGACTACCATGAGGTGATGACCTTTCCCAAGATTAATAGTGATCTCTTTGTCATGGCCTATGCAACCTATGTGGCTGCTCTTGCAGATGCTAGTTTGCAGGATAATCAGCAGGATGCTCCCTTGTTTGCTTTCTTGAGGAAGACTCTGGAGTTGATGGAAGCAGGTTTGGATTATCAGGTTTTGACCAATATTTTTGAAATTCAAATCTTGACCCGATTTGGAATCAGCCTTAATTTTAATGAGTGTGTCTTTTGCCATCGGGTGGGTCAGGCCTTTGACTTTTCTTTTAAATATGGAGCCTGCCTTTGCCAAGAGCATTATCATGAAGATGAGAGACGTTGTCATCTCAATCCCAATATCCCTTATCTGCTCAATCAATTTCAAGCCATTGACTTTGAGACCTTGGAGACTATTTCGCTTAAGGCCGAAATCAAGCAAGAGTTACGCCAATTTATGGATCAACTCTACGAAGAGTACGTTGGGATTCACCTAAAATCAAAGAAATTTATTGATTCCCTAGCGGACTGGGGACAATTACTAAAAGAGGAAGATAAATGAAAAAAATTGCAGTAGATGCTATGGGGGGCGATTACGCACCTCAAGCCATCGTTGAGGGTGTCAACCAAGCCCTTGCTGACTTTTCAGATATTGAGATTCAACTCTACGGAGATGAAAGCAAGATCAAGCAATATCTAACGGCGACAGAGCGTGTCAGCATTATCCATACGGATGAGAAAATCAACTCAGACGATGAGCCGACAAAAGCTATCCGTAAGAAGAAAAATGCCAGCATGGTATTAGCGGCCAAGGCTGTCAAAGAGGGAGAAGCAGACGCTGTCCTCTCAGCTGGGAACACAGGTGCCTTGTTGGCTGCAGGATTCTTCATTGTGGGTCGTATCAAAAATATCGATCGCCCAGGACTCATGTCTACCTTGCCGACCATTGATGGAAAAGGGTTTGACATGCTAGACCTTGGAGCCAATGCGGAAAATACAGCCCATCATCTGCACCAATACGCTGTCCTAGGTTCCTTCTATGCGAAAAATGTTCGTGGGATTTCGAAACCACGTGTCGGTTTGCTCAACAATGGAACAGAAAGCAGCAAGGGAGATCCGCTTCGTAAGGAAACATACGACTTGTTAGTAGCTGATGAAAGTTTGAACTTTGTCGGAAACGTGGAAGCGCGTGATCTGATGAATGGCGTTGCGGATGTTGTCGTAACAGATGGTTTCACGGGAAACGCTGTTCTAAAATCCATTGAAGGTACAGCTTTGGGAATCATGGGCTTACTTAAAAATGCTATTACGGGTGGTGGCCTTCGAGCGAAGCTAGGTGCTCTACTTCTTAAGGATAGTCTTAGGGGGTTGAAGACACAGCTTAACTATTCAGATGTTGGAGGAGCAGTTTTGTTTGGCGTCAAGGCGCCAGTTGTAAAAACTCATGGCTCAAGTGATGCCAAGGCTGTGTACAGTACGATTCGTCAGATTCGTACCATGCTAGAAACAGACGTAGTTGCTCAGACTGCGCGTGAATTTTCAGGAGAATAAAAAAAGATGACAGAAAAAGAAATTTTTGACCGTATTGTAACCATTATCCAAGAGAGACAGGGAGAAGACTTTGCCGTAACAGAGGCCTTAAGTTTGAAAGACGATCTAGATGCGGACTCAGTGGACTTGATGGAGTTTGTCTTGACACTAGAAGATGAATTTGGTATCGAAATCACTGATGAGGAAATCGACCAACTTCAAAGTGTAGCGGATGTAGTAGCGATTATTAAAGATAAAAAATAACCAAAAGCAACATGCAAGTCATGTTGTTTTTTTATTTGCAGAAAAAAGGGAAACTTTTAGTAGAAATTGCGAATAAAGAGATGAGAAAGAAAAAGGAGGAACATTTATGTATGTGACTGGTTTTTATCCATGGTTCATTAAGTGGTTTTTAAAATAAATATGAATAAATTGTTCATTTTCGAATTGTTTTTCGAATAGACAGATAAGGAAAAAGGGAAGGAGAGAAGAAAATGATTTCAGTAATTTATCCAATCTGGTTTTTAAAATGGTTTAAAGCCTAGAAACCATAAACTAAAAATAAAGGAGAAAAAAGATGACAAATTTTGACAACATGGAACAGAACTTTGTAGCTCTTACAGAAGAAGAGTTGACGGATGTGAATGGGGGTATTGCTTGGGAGATGGTTTCTGTAGGTATCGCAATTGGTTGGGGAATTTACCAAGTTGGCGAAGCCGCTGGTAAAACATTCTATTATATTACTCATCCATAATTTTTGATAAATATGAGCAAAAAAACATTTTGGATTATACTATTCGTTATTACAATAGTAGTAACTGCTATTGGTTTAGGATTATCTGCATATAATTATTTTGTTTTTGACAGACCTTTTTTTAATAGTACTACTAAAGGACTGCTATCTGCGTTTTTCTTGAGTGTATTAATGATTATTGTGGGTATGTTGAAAGAACATTAATTTTTATTAGTAAAATGAAGGAGGAATTATGTTAAATTTACAAACGTTGGAACAAAACTATCCAACTTTAAGCGATCTTGAACTACAAGAAGTAGATGGTGGGGGAGTGCTACTTTTCGTTGGTGGAGGAATTGTTTCTCTCGGACTCCTAGCTTGGGGTGCCTATAATGGTTATCAGTCAGCAGCGAGAGGTGGCTAATATAAACAAAATAAATCTACCTACGTGGTTTGAATGTTTTGACATACCTAGGATTCCATCATCCTTGATGACATTTATCTTACTTTATAGAAATATCATTTCAGAATAGTTTATTTCTGGACATTCATTTTTTAACGGTTACTTTAAGCAGGCAGAACTTTTGTTCTGCTTTTTACATTTAAATGATAGTTTATGCTTTTGAAAGTGCGTTTTAGGCGTAAAAATAGTTTATTTGGGAATATTCTCCTGTTTTTATCCTTATTTGGTTAAAATAATCTTACAAATTTTTAAAGAGATTGTTAGAAAAAGGAGAAGGATATGAAATTTAGGAAAAGGCACTATCGTCCCCAAGTGGATCAGATGGATTGTGGCGTGGCTTCCTTGGCTATGGTCTTTGGTTACTACGGTAGTTATTACTCCTTGGCTCATCTACGAGAGTTGGCCAAGACGACTATGGATGGGACGACTGCTTTGGGACTTGTAAAGGTGGCAGAGGAGATTGGGTTTGAGACGCGGGCTATCAAGGCGGATATGACGCTCTTTGATCTGCCAGATTTGACCTTTCCTTTTGTGGCTCATGTGCTCAAGGAAGGGAAGTTACTCCACTACTATGTGGTGACAGGTCAGGATAAAAAGCACATTCATATCGCTGATCCAGATCCTGGTGTCAAGCTAACCAAGATTTCCCGTGAGCGATTTGCTCAAGAGTGGACAGGGATTAGTATTTTTATGGCGCCATCTCCAGGCTATAAACCTCATAAGGAGAAAAAACAGGGGCTCCTATCCTACTTGCCGATTTTATTCAAACAGCGTGGCTTGATTACCAATATCGTCCTAGCGACACTCTTGGTGACCTTGATTAACATTGTAGGTTCTTATTATCTGCAGTCTATCATTGACAGTTACGTACCAGACCAGATGCGTTCGACCTTGGGCATTATCTCAATAGGACTAGTTATTGTCTATATTCTCCAGCAGATTTTGTCCTACGCGCAGGAATATCTCTTACTTGTTCTGGGTCAACGGTTGTCCATCGATGTGATTTTGTCCTACATCAAGCATGTTTTTCATCTGCCGATGTCCTTTTTCGCGACACGCAGGACAGGAGAAATCGTGTCTCGTTTTACAGATGCCAACAGTATCATCGATGCGCTGGCGTCGACCATTCTGTCGATTTTCCTAGATGTGTCGACGATTTTGATTATCTCGCTGGTTTTGTTTTCACAAAATATGACGCTCTTTTTCATTAGTCTACTTGCGCTTCCTATCTATACAGTGATTATCTTTGCCTTTATGAAGCCTTTTGAAAAGATGAATCGGGATACCATGGAAGCTAATGCGGTTCTGTCTTCTTCTATTATCGAGGATATCAACGGCATTGAGACCATTAAGTCCTTGACCAGTGAGAGTTCGCGCTATCAAAAGATTGATAAGGAATTTGTGGCTTATCTGAAAAAATCTTTTACCTATAGTCGGGCAGAAAGCCAGCAAAAGGCTCTGAAAAAAGTTGCTCAGCTCCTGCTCAATGTTGCCGTTCTCTGGCTGGGAGCTATTCTTGTCATGGATGGGAAAATGAGTTTGGGCCAGCTGATTACCTATAATACTTTGCTTGTTTACTTTACCAATCCTTTGGAAAATATTATTAACCTGCAAACCAAACTTCAGACAGCGCAGGTCGCCAATAACCGTCTTAACGAGGTTTATCTAGTAGCTTCGGAGTTTGAGGAGCAGAAAACGGTAGAAGATCTAAGTATGATGAAGGGAGAGATGACGTTTAAGCAGGTTCACTACAAGTATGGCTATGGTCGAGATGTCTTGTCGGATATCAATTTGACAATTCCGCAGGGTTCTAAGATGGCTTTTGTGGGGATTTCAGGTTCGGGCAAGACCACCTTGGCCAAGATGATGGTTAATTTTTATGATCCAAGTCAGGGAGAGATTAGTCTGGGTGGTGTCAATCTTAATCAGATTGATAAAAAGGCCCTGCGCCAGTATATCAACTATCTGCCTCAACAGCCCTATGTCTTTAACGGAACGATTTTGGAGAATCTTCTCCTTGGAGCCAAGGAGGGGACGACTCAGGAAGATATCTTACGAGCAGTCGAGTTGGCAGAGATTCGGGAGGATATTGAGCGCATGCCACTGAATTACCAGACAGAATTAACTTCGGATGGGGCTGGAATCTCAGGTGGACAACGTCAGCGAATCGCTCTGGCGCGTGCTCTCTTGACAGATGCGCCTGTTTTGATATTGGACGAGGCGACCAGCAGTCTGGATATTTTGACAGAGAAGCGGATCGTGGATAATCTCATGGCTTTAGATAAGACCCTTATTTTCATCGCCCACCGCTTGACCATCGCTGAGCGGACAGAAAAGGTTGTTGTTTTGGATCAGGGCAAGATTGTCGAAGAGGGCACCCATGCAGACTTGCTTGCACAGGATGGCTTTTACACCCATTTGGTGAATAGCTAGAAAGAGGAGAAGATGAAACCAGAATTTTTAGAAAGTGCGGAGTTTTATAATCGTCGTTATCATAATTTTTCCAGTCGGGTGATTTTACCTATGTCACTTCTGTTCGTGTTTTTACTGGGATTTGCAGTTTTGGCAGAGAAAGAGATTAGTTTGTCTACCAGAGCGACTGTCGAACCTAGTCGGATCATTGCCAATATTCAGTCGACTAGCAATCAACGCATTGTGGCCAATTATCTGGAAGAAAACAAGTTGGTCAAGCAGGGGGAACTCCTCGTTCAGTACCAGCAAGGTGCGGAAGCTGTCCAGGTTGAGGCATATGCCAGTCAATTGGAGATGTTAAAGGATCAAAAAAAGCAGTTGGGGTATTTGCAATCCAGTTTGAAAGAGGGGAGTGATCAATTTCCAGAGGCGGATAAGTTTGGTTATCAGGAGATGTTTCGAGACTATCTCAGCCAAGCTAGTAGTCTTAGGAGTAATGTTTCTCAACAAAATGCCAGCATCTCCTCACAAAATGCGGCAGCAAGTCAGAGTCAGGCCGAGATTGGCAATCTTATCAGTCAAACAGAGGAAAAAATCCGAGACTACAAAACAGCTAAGTCAGCGATTGAAAAGGGAGATCAACTGGATAGTCAAAATGCAGCCTACTCTTTTTACCAGACCTATAAAAATCAAGGTGAAGAAGATCCGCAAGCTAAATCGCAAGTTATTGCGCAAGTGGATGCACAAATTGCCCAGCTAGAGTCTAGTTTAGCTACCTATCGTGTACAGTATGCGGGTTCTGGAGCTCAACAGGCCCACGCAACGGGACTGGATAGTCAACTAGAATCGCTCAAGTCTCAGCACTTAGTTAAAGTCAGCCAGGAATTAACTCTTCTAGATCAGAAAATTTTGGAGGCGGAATCAAGTAAGAAGGTTCAAGGAGGTATCCTAGATAAAGGGAAGATTACAGCAAGTGAGGATGGGGTGCTTCACCTTAATCCTGAGACTAGTGAATCTACGATGGTTGCAGAAGGAACCTTGCTAGCCCAACTCTATCCATCCTTGGAAAAAGAAGGAAAAATTAAACTCACAGCCTATCTCAGTTCAAAAGATGTTGCTAGAGTCAAGATTGGGGACTCTGTCCGTTATACTACGACTAACGATGCCAAGAATCAAATTTTCCTGGATTCCACGATTACAAGTATTGATGCGACAGCTACAAAGACTGAACAAGGAAATTTCTTTAAAATTGAGGCGGAGACTAATTTAACTTCGGAGCAGGCTACAACACTTCGTTATGGTTTAGAAGGCCGCCTGCAGATGATTACAGGAAAGAAAAGCTATCTCCGTTATTTTTGGGATCAATTTTTAAATAAAGGGTAATATTCGTGTTTTTCAGAGGATAAATGATTTTAAAACTGTAAGAAGAGCCTATCTTGCAGTTTTTCTTTACGCTTAAAATAGGAAAACGTTATTTATTCGTAAAAACCTTGAATTTTTCATGCTTTTGTGGTAGAATGTGCTCAAGTAAAACGAAAGGCGAACTTTAAAATGTCAAAACAACTGATCTATTCGGGAAAAGCCAAAGATATCTATACAACTGAGGATGAAAATCTCATTATTTCAACTTACAAGGACCAGGCAACTGCCTTCAACGGTGTCAAGAAGGAGCAGATTGCGGGCAAGGGAGTGTTAAATAATCAGATTTCATCTTTTATTTTTGAGAAATTAAATGCGGCTGGTGTAGCGACTCACTTTGTGGAGAAAATTTCGGACACGGAACAGCTCAATAAAAAGGTTGAGATTATTCCTTTGGAAGTTGTGCTCCGCAACTACACGGCTGGTTCCTTTTCAAAACGTTTTGGCGTAGAAGAAGGTATCGTATTTGAGACTCCGATTGTCGAATTTTACTATAAAAATGATGATTTGGATGATCCCTTTATCAATGACGAGCATGTGAAATTCCTTAAAATTGCGGATGACCAGCAGATTGCTTACTTGAAGGAAGAAACCCGTCGTATCAATGAACTCTTGAAAGCTTGGTTTGCTGAGATTGGCCTTAAATTGATTGACTTTAAGCTAGAGTTTGGTTTTGACAAGGATGGTAAGATTATCTTGGCAGACGAGTTTTCACCAGATAACTGCCGTTTGTGGGACGCTGATGGTAACCACATGGACAAGGATGTTTTCCGTAGAGGTCTAGGTGAATTAACTGACGTCTACGAGATTGTTTGGGAGAAATTGCAGGCTTTGAAATAAGCTGTTATAAACGGAAAACCTTCGTCTTTCAGATGTAAGAACTCAGGCTGAAAAGGTCCCCCGAACCTTTACACTCCGTAGGGGATTGGGAGAACTGACAGACGTTTACGAAATTGTTTGGGAAAAGTTGCAAGGTTTAAAATAACACCCTAGAGGTCATTTGGGAATATTGCAAGAGCTGAAATAAAGGAATAAGAATTGATGAATAAACGTATTTTTGTTGAAAAAAAGGCTGATTTTCAAGTCAAGTCAGAGAGTTTGGTAAGGGAGCTCCAGCACAACTTGGGACTTTCAACTTTGAAAAGCATTCGCATCGTGCAAGTTTATGATGTCTTTGACTTGGCTGAGGACTTGTTTGCGCCTGCAGAGAAACACATCTTCTCTGAGCAGGTGACAGACCATGTTTTGGACGAAGCGGTTGTGCAGGCAGATCTTGCTAACTATGCTTTCTTTGCCATTGAAAGTCTGCCAGGACAGTTTGACCAGCGTGCAGCTTCTTCACAAGAAGCCTTGCTTTTGCTTGGTAGCTCAAGTGATGTAACAGTGAATACAGCACAACTTTATCTGGTCAATAAAGATATTGATGCGACTGAGTTGGAAGCAGTCAAGAACTACCTGCTCAACCCAGTTGATTCTCGTTTCAAGGACATCACGACAGGGATTGCCAAGCAGGAATTTTCAGAGTCAGACAAGACCATTCCGAAATTGACTTTCTTTGAAAGTTATACGGCAGAAGACTTTGCTCGCTACAAGGCCGAGCAAGGGATGGCAATGGAAGTGGATGATTTGCTCTTTATCCAAGACTATTTCAAGTCAATCGGGCGCGTGCCAACTGAGACTGAGCTCAAGGTGTTGGATACCTACTGGTCTGACCACTGCCGTCATACAACTTTTGAGACAGAGTTGAAAAACATTGATTTTTCAGCTTCTAAATTCCAAAAACAATTGCAAGCGACTTATGACAAGTATATTGCCATGCGTGAGGAGTTGGGGCGGTCTGAAAAGCCACAAACCTTGATGGATATGGCGACTATTTTTGGTCGTTATGAGCGTGCTAATGGTCGTTTGGACGATATGGAAGTGTCAGACGAAATCAATGCCTGCTCGGTTGAAATCGAAGTGGACGTTGATGGTGTCAAGGAACCTTGGCTCCTCATGTTCAAGAATGAAACTCACAACCACCCAACGGAAATTGAACCATTTGGTGGGGCTGCTACCTGTATCGGTGGAGCCATTCGTGACCCATTGTCAGGGCGTTCCTACGTTTACCAAGCTATGCGTATCTCAGGTGCTGGTGATATTACAGCTCCGATTTCGGAAACTCGCGCTGGTAAATTACCACAACAAGTCATTTCGAAGACAGCGGCTCATGGTTATTCTTCTTATGGGAACCAGATTGGTCTTGCAACGACTTACGTTCGTGAATACTTCCACCCAGGCTTTGTAGCCAAACGCATGGAGTTAGGTGCTGTTGTTGGTGCGGCTCCTAAGGGCAATGTTGTTCGTGAAAAACCGGAAGCCGGTGACGTGATTATCTTGCTTGGTGGTAAGACTGGACGTGATGGTGTCGGTGGTGCGACAGGGTCTTCTAAGGTTCAAACAGTTGAGTCTGTGGAGACTGCTGGTGCTGAGGTTCAAAAAGGGAATGCCATCGAAGAACGCAAGATTCAACGCCTGTTCCGTAATGGCGATGTCACTCGTCTCATCAAGAAGTCCAATGACTTTGGTGCTGGTGGTGTCTGTGTGGCTATTGGTGAATTGGCAGATGGTCTTGAAATCGACCTCAACAAGGTTCCTCTTAAATACCAAGGCTTGAATGGTACAGAAATTGCTATCTCTGAATCACAAGAACGGATGGCGGTCGTGGTTCGTCCTGAAGACGTAGATGCCTTCGTTGCCGAATGTAACAAAGAAAATATTGATGCTGTTGTGGTTGCGAAAGTGACTGAAAAACCAAATCTAGTCATGCACTGGAATGGTGAAACAATTGTCGACTTGGAACGCCGTTTCCTTGATACCAATGGTGTGCGCGTGGTCGTCGATGCCAAGGTTGTGGACAAGGATGTCAGGCTTCCAGAAGAACGTACAACAAGCGTAGAAACACTGGAAGCTGATACACTTACAGTTCTATCTGACCTCAACCATGCTAGTCAAAAAGGCTTGCAAACCATCTTTGACTGTTCGGTCGGTCGTTCAACGGTCAACCACCCACTTGGCGGTCGCTACCAACTCACATCAACTGAGGCTTCTGTACAGAAATTGCCAGTTCAGCATGGTGTAACTCACACTGCATCAGTCATCGCTCAAGGATTCAATCCATATGTTGCAGAATGGTCTCCCTATCACGGTGCTGCCTATGCGGTTATCGAAGCGACTGCTCGTTTAGTGGCTGCTGGTGCCAATTGGTCTAAGGCTCGTTTCTCATACCAAGAGTATTTTGAGCGCATGGATAAACAAGCAGAGCGTTTTGGTCAGCCGGTAGCGGCTCTTCTAGGCTCTATCGAAGCACAAATTCATCTTGGTTTGCCATCTATCGGTGGTAAGGACTCTATGTCTGGTACCTTTGAAGAATTAACCGTACCACCAACCTTGGTTGCCTTTGGGGTGACGACGGCAGATAGCCGTAAGGTCCTCTCTCCTGAGTTCAAGACTGCTGGTGAAAACATCTACTACATCCCAGGTCAATCCCTCTCTGCAGAGATTGATTTTGACTTGATTAAGTCTAACTTTGCTCAGTTTGAAGCCATCCTAGCTGACCACACAGTAACATCTGCATCAGCTGTCAAATATGGTGGTGTGCTTGAAAGTTTGGCCCTTGCTACCTTTGGGAACCATATCGGTTCAGAGGTGACCTTGCCTGAACTTGAAACAGCCTTGACAGCTCAATTAGGCGGATTTGTCTTCACATCTCCTGAAGAAATCACTGGAGTAGAGAAAATCGGTCAAACAAAAACAGACTTTACACTCGTTGTCAACGGTGTGAAGTTAGATGGACAGAAACTTGACAGTGCCTTCCAAGGAAAACTGGAAGAAGTTTACCCAACTGAATTTACCCAAGCAAAAGAATTGGCTGAAGTGCCAGCTGTCGCTTCTAACGCAGTCATCAGAGCCAAAGAAACCATTGAAAAACCGGTGGTTTACATCCCAGTCTTCCCAGGAACCAACTCGGAATATGATTCAGCCAAAGTTTTTGAAAAAGAAGGTGCAGAGGTTAACTTGGTGCCATTCGTGACCTTGAATGAAGAGGCTATTGTCAAGTCAGTTGAAACTATGGTTGACAATATCGGCAAGGCTAATATCCTCTTCTTTGCAGGTGGATTCTCAGCTGCGGATGAGCCAGATGGATCAGCTAAGTTTATTGTCAATATCCTTCTTAATGAAAAAGTGCGTGCGGCCATTGATAGCTTTATTGCTCGTGGTGGCTTGATTATCGGTATCTGTAATGGATTCCAGGCCTTGGTCAAATCAGGTCTTCTTCCATATGGAAACTTTGAAGATGCTAACAGTACCAGCCCAACCCTCTTCTACAATGATGCCAACCAGCACGTGGCCAAGATGGTGGAAACTCGGATTGCCAATACTAACTCGCCATGGTTGGCTGGAGTGCAAGTGGGCGATATCCATGCCATCCCAGTATCGCACGGTGAAGGGAAGTTTGTCGTGACGGCCGAGGAATTTGCGGAGCTCCGCGACAATGGCCAAATCTTTAGCCAATACGTTGACTTTGACGGCAAACCAAGTATGGATTCTAAGTACAATCCGAATGGTTCTGTAAATGCCATCGAAGGAATTACCAGCAAGAATGGTCAAATCATCGGTAAGATGGGACACTCAGAACGTTATGAAGACGGTCTTTTCCAAAACATCCCAGGAAATAAAGACCAGCACCTGTTTGCGTCGGCTGTTAAATACTTTACTGGGAAATAAGACTATAGATGACTAAGACGATTGGTGTGTTTTGAGAAGAAAAATGAAAGTTTGTGAAATATTTGAATAAATTAATTGATATACCTGATGTTGAAAAAAAGATTCAATTGAAAAAATCGTTATCTAGAGAGATGAGAGTAATGAAGGAGGACTTAAAGCCAAGAAAGTGTTTGCTTTGTGATAAAGATACTACAAGTTTTTGCAACTCTCACACCATTCCACAGTTATCGTTAAAAAATATTTCTGATTCTGGCAAGTTGACTCAAGCTGGTTATTTAATAGGGAGCGATCTGTCAGATAATGATAAGGGAGTGAGCAATTCGGGAACGATACAAATTATTTGTCGTAAATGTGATTCTTTCTATTTTCAGGAATATGAAAATGAAATGAATCTTACGTCTTATCCTAGCGATAAAATGTTGTCACAAATTGCATTGAAAAATTTCCTTTTAGAACTAGTTAGAATGAGGGAGGAAAAATATCATTTTAAAAAATCAATGTCTGATAATACAATCAAGAAGGCTTTATACTTAAGAATACCTGAGATTTCTAATAAAACGTTAGAGAATACATCTCAAAAAATAAAAGATCTTCATAATTCTTTTGATTATGATATTGAAGATTTTCAAAATGAAATTTTACTCCATAAAACTGCTATTGAAAACAATCTTAAAGGAGCATATCAAATTATTTTTCATGAGGTGCTCCCCTATAAGACACCGATAGCGTTTCAAGGCTCATTAACGTTGATTAGAGATATGTATGAATATCCAGTGAATGATACGAGTAACCATTCAAAAAAAAATCGTATTCAGAAGTTGCATCTGGCTATTTTACCATTAAAAGAAAAGACGATAGTGCTAGCTTTTTATCATAAAAGGGATTGGAAATATAGATCTCTAAAAAGTCAGTTTAACAGTAGCAATCGATTGAAGAAACTGGATTTTCTTAATTATTTAATATTTGCTTACACTGAAAACTACTACTTTAGCCCGACAATTAAAGAAAAAATTAGAACAAATGAGAAGCTTGTGCTACTTAGTCAAGAACTTTTCGGCAAACCTAATTTGGGTCAGTATGTAGGTGTTGATAGTTATAAGAGAGTCGAGCCAGATGAAATTCCTAATTTTCTTTTAGAAGAGTGGGCTATAATGTAAAAATAAAAGGTATAAAAAATGACATACGAAGTAAAATCTCTTAATGAAGAATGTGGTGTTTTCGGTATCTGGGGCCATCCAGATGCTGCTAAATTGACCTATTTTGGTCTCCACAGTCTTCAGCACCGTGGTCAGGAGGGGGCAGGAATCCTCTCCAATGATCAGGGGCAATTGAAGCGTCATCGTGACATGGGGCTTTTATCAGAAGTGTTCAGAAATCCAGCTAATTTGGATAAACTGACTGGAGCGAGCGCGATTGGGCATGTTCGTTATGCGACTGCTGGCGAAGCTTCTGTAGATAATATCCAGCCCTTTCTCTTCCGCTTTCACGATATGCAGTTTGGATTGGCTCACAACGGAAACTTGACCAATGCTGAATCGCTCAAGAAAGAATTGGAACAAAGAGGAGCTATTTTCAGTTCAACTTCGGACTCGGAAATCTTGGCTCACCTCATTCGTCGAAGTCACAATCCGAACTTGATGGGCAAAATCAAGGAGGCGCTCAGCCTTGTCAAAGGCGGATTTGCTTATATCCTGCTATTTGAGGATAAGTTGATTGCTGCGCTTGATCCTAATGGTTTCCGTCCACTTTCTATTGGGAAAATGGCAAACGGAGCGGTGGTGGTTTCGTCAGAAACCTGTGCTTTTGAAGTTATTGGTGCTGAGTGGATTCGCGATGTAAAACCAGGAGAGATTGTAATCGTAGATGACAATGGGATTCAGTACGATAGCTATACGAATGATACCCAGCTGGCGATTTGTTCTATGGAGTATATCTACTTTGCTCGTCCTGATTCTAATATCCACGGTGTCAATGTCCATACAGCTCGCAAACGTATGGGGGCCCAATTAGCGCGTGAGTTCAAGCACGAAGCGGATATCGTGGTTGGTGTGCCAAATTCCTCGCTCAGCGCAGCCATGGGATTTGCAGAAGAATCTGGTCTGCCAAATGAAATGGGTCTCATCAAAAACCAATACACCCAACGCACCTTTATCCAACCGACTCAAGAATTGCGGGAGCAAGGGGTGCGGATGAAACTGTCTGCTGTTTCGGGTGTTGTCAAAGGCAAACGTGTGGTGATGATTGATGATTCCATTGTTCGTGGGACGACCTCTCGCCGTATCGTTCAGCTTTTGAAAGAAGCAGGTGCGTCTGAGGTTCACGTTGCCATTGGTAGTCCAGCGCTGGCTTATCCATGTTTCTACGGGATTGATATCCAGACGCGTCAGGAGTTGATTGCGGCCAATCATACGGTCGAAGAAACTCGCCAAATCATTGGTGCGGATAGCCTGACCTATCTTTCGATTGATGGCTTGATTAACTCTATCGGGATTGAAACAGATGCACCGAATGGTGGTCTCTGTGTCGCTTACTTTGACGGCGACTACCCAACTCCTCTCTACGACTATGAGGAAGACTATCAAAGAAGTTTTGAAGAAAAGACCAGTTTTTACAAGTAGACGGATAAAGACTCTCCATGAAAGGAAAGGAAGAGAAGATGACAAATAAAAATGCTTATGCGCAATCCGGTGTGGATGTTGAAGCGGGTTATGAAGTTGTTGAACGAATCAAAAAGCACGTGGCTCGTACGGAGCGTGCGGGTGTTATGGGAGCTCTTGGTGGCTTTGGTGGCATGTTTGACCTTTCAAAGACAGGGGTAAAAGAGCCTGTCTTGATCTCAGGGACTGACGGTGTCGGGACCAAGCTCATGTTGGCCATCAAGTATGATAAGCATGATACGATTGGTCAGGACTGTGTGGCTATGTGTGTTAACGACATCATCGCTGCAGGTGCGGAGCCTCTTTACTTCCTTGACTACGTCGCGACTGGCAAGAATGAACCAGCTAAACTAGAACAAGTGGTTGCTGGTGTAGCAGAAGGTTGTGTGCAGGCAGGCGCAGCCCTCATCGGTGGAGAAACGGCTGAAATGCCTGGCATGTATGGCGAAGATGATTATGACTTGGCTGGTTTTGCAGTAGGTGTGGCTGAAAAATCTCAAATCATAGACGGTTCAAGAGTAGCTGAAGGTGATGTCCTTCTCGGACTTGCGTCAAGTGGGATTCACTCAAATGGTTACTCACTCGTGCGTCGTGTTTTTGCCGACTACACAGGTGAGGAAGTCTTGCCAGAATTGGAAGGTAAGAAGCTCAAGGAAGTCCTTCTTGAGCCAACTCGTATCTATGTCAAGGCTGTCTTACCACTCATCAAGGAAGAGTTGGTCAACGGTATTGCCCACATCACAGGTGGTGGCTTTATCGAAAATGTCCCTCGTATGTTTGCAGATGACTTGGCTGCTGAGATTGAAGAAAGCAAGGTTCCAGTGCTTCCAATTTTCAAGGCTCTTGAAAAATACGGTGAAATCAAGCATGAAGAAATGTTTGAAATCTTCAATATGGGTGTTGGACTCATGTTGGCAGTTAGCCCTGAAAATGTAGGCCGTGTCAAAGAATTGCTGGATGAACCAGTCTATGAAATTGGTCGCATCGTTAAGAAAGAAAACGAAAGTGTCATCATCAAATGAAAAAAATAGCGGTTTTTGCCTCTGGTAATGGCTCAAATTTTCAGGTGATTGCCGAAGAATTTCCGGTGGAGTTTGTTTTTTCAGACCATCGTGACGCCTATGTGCTCGAGCGTGCAGAAAAGCTCGGCGTCCTGTCCTATGCTTTTGAACTCAAGGAGTTTGAGAACAAGGCGGACTACGAAGCTGCTCTTGTCGAACTCTTGGAAGAACACCAGATTGACTTGGTTTGCCTCGCTGGCTACATGAAAATCGTTGGTTCAACCTTGTTGGCAGCTTATGAAGGTCGAATTATCAACATTCATCCAGCCTACCTGCCCGAATTTCCAGGAGCTCATGGGATTGAGGATGCTTGGAATGCTGGGGTTGCTGAGAGCGGCGTCACCATTCACTGGGTGGATTCCGGAGTGGATACAGGCAAGGTCATCAAACAAGTCCGTGTGCCACGTCTATCTGCTGATACCATCGAAAGCTTTGAAGCTCGCATTCATGAGGCAGAGTATAAGTTGTATCCAGAGGTTATTAGAGAATTGTTGGACAAGTAAATGAAAGGAAAAAACATGACTAAACTCGCCTTAATCAGCGTCTCAGACAAAGCGGGCATTGTTGAATTTGCCCAAGAACTCAAAAAAATTGGTTGGGATATTATCTCAACAGGTGGGACCAAAGTTGTCCTTGACAATGCTGGGGTGGAGACCATTGCGATTGATGATGTGACTGGGTTCCCAGAAATGATGGACGGTCGTGTCAAGACCCTGCACCCGAATATCCATGGTGGTCTCCTTGCTCGTCGTGATTTGGATAGCCATCTTCAAGCGGCTAAGGACAATAATATCGAATTGATTGACCTTGTGGTGGTAAACCTTTACCCATTCAAGGAAACGATTCTCAAACCAGATGTGATGTATGCAGATGCAGTGGAGAATATCGATATTGGCGGGCCATCCATGCTTCGTTCAGCGGCTAAAAACCACGCTAGCGTAACGGTTGTGGTAGATCCTGCTGACTATGCTGTGATTTTGGACGAGTTGTCAGCCGATGGTGAAACGACTTACGAAACGCGTCAACGTTTGGCAGCTAAGGTTTTCCGTCACACTGCGGCTTATGATGCTTTGATTGCGGAATACTTCACAGCTCAAGTGGGCGAAAGCAAACCTGAAAAACTGACCTTGACTTATGACCTCAAGCAAGCCATGCGTTACGGTGAGAACCCTCAACAAGACGCGGACTTTTACCAGAAAGCTTTGCCGACTGATTACTCCATTGCTTCAGCCAAACAGCTTAACGGTAAGGAATTGTCATTCAACAATATTCGTGACGCTGATGCGGCCATCCGTATCATCCGTGATTTCAAAGACCGTCCAACTGTTGTGGCTCTCAAACACATGAACCCATGTGGAATCGGTCAGGCTGACAACATTGAAACAGCTTGGGACTACGCTTATGAATCTGACCCAGTGTCTATCTTTGGTGGAATTGTCGTCCTTAACCGTGAGGTGGATGCTGCGACAGCTGAGAAGATGCACGGCGTTTTCCTCGAGATCATCATCGCACCGAGCTATACGGATGAAGCGCTAGCCATTTTAACCAACAAAAAGAAAAACTTGCGCATCCTTGCCTTGCCATTTGATGCTCAAGAGGCTAGCGAAGTGGAAGCAGAATACACAGGTGTGGTTGGTGGACTCCTCGTTCAAAACCAAGACGTGGTCAAAGAAAGCCCGGCTGACTGGCAGGTGGTAACCAAACGCCAACCAACCGAGACAGAAGCGACTGCCCTTGAGTTCGCTTGGAAAGCAATTAAGTACGTCAAATCAAACGGTATCATCGTGACCAATGACCACATGACACTCGGTGTTGGCCCAGGACAAACCAACCGTGTGGCTTCTGTTCGTATTGCGATTGACCAAGCTAAAGACCGCCTTGATGGCGCTGTGCTTGCTTCGGATGCCTTCTTCCCATTCGCGGATAACGTGGAAGAAATCGCTAAAGCAGGTATCAAAGCCATCATCCAACCAGGTGGATCTGTCCGTGACCAAGAATCTATCGAAGCAGCGGATAAATACGGCTTGACTATGGTCTTCACAGGAGTAAGACATTTTAGACATTGATGGGTATTTAAAAATTAGCTCATTATCAACTATGATGAATGATTTATCGCTAGCAATGAGAGAAGACGTAAGTGTTCTTCTCTTTTTGTATGTCTAAAACAATAAGCATTTTAGTGTTAGAAATTATTAAAATGATTTGTCAGAGCTGCTCATGACTAATATCGAAAAACTCAGTTTCTCACTTAACTATTTTTCATACGTTTTATGGTGTTTAAGGTTGTTGTGACTAGCTCGTTAACAGGCATTGTCTGGTAATCTGTTTTTAGCCATTCATCAAAAATATTGTAGAGACCTCCAACGATGAATCTACTATCATAGGTGATTTGTCTTTGATTACTGTTTGTGACATGCCAAGGTGCCATGACAGTGGTATAAGCAGTAGAAAGCTTATCATAAGACATTTGCAAGATAAGCACGAGCAAGTTTGCGTCTTGCAAAATTTTTAATGGCTCAGTGTACTGGCTCCAATACTGAAAGAAAAGGTTCACTAAATCTTCAAAATTAGTCAGTTTTGCTGTTTGAAGTTCGATAATATAGTCTTGAATTAAGCGGTCTAAATAGTTCGTAAGAACTTCCTCTTTTGAATGGTAATAACGATAAAACGTTCGTCTAGCAATTTGAGCATGTTCGCTGAGTTCAGCAATGCTGATATTTTGGAGAGACTTCTTAGTTGCTAATAAATCGAACAAGGCTTCTTCCAGCCATTGCCGCATTTGATATTCCATGATATTTTTCCTTTCCTGTCACACTTTTGGTCAAACTGTGCCAATTTCTCTTAACCTCTTGTTTTTGTAACAGTTTATCTTTATACTAAAAGTGTTGCGCGTGATATATGATTATCATTTATTCTTAACATTGTACAATTGTTAGTTGTTATTAAGGAGGTAAAGATATGAGCATTCTTTTTAATGTTTGGATGCTACCTATTTTATTTATTTTACACGATTTTGAAGAAATGATTTTTATGCCCTTGTGGAAAACACGGCATCATCAAAAATTAGAAACTTTTAAGAAACCGTTCTTTGGTTCCGTTACGCAAGGCTCCGCTTTTGCAGTAGGTGTGTTGGAGGAATTTATCATCCTGGTGTTTATTTCTGGATTCTGCCAAATAACTCACAACACTTTACTCTATTTATCTTTTGTAATAGCTTATACAGCTCATTTCATAATCCATTATATCATGTGCATGCAATTTAGGGGTTATGTTCCTGGAGTCGTCACAGTAACCCTAGAATTGCCAATGGTTCTAATGATTATTTCCCACTATTGGTCTTCTGACGTTCCTTTGTTATCAGTCTTTGTCTATCTTTTATTAGCCATGATAATAGCTTTTACGAATCTTAAAATAATGCATCTCATCATGCCAAAAATCCAAACACATCTAGAAAAATATGCGAAATGAAAAATGATTAAATGAGAGCTACTTTTTAACCTTTCTGATATAACTGGTTAATGAGCAGCCAATAATCCATCGAAGCAGCGGATAAATACGGCTTGACCATGGTCTTCATAGGAGTGAAACATTTTAGACATTAAGAAAACAAAAGGGAAGAAAACAGTTTCTTTCCTTTTTTGCTTAAAAAAGCTTAATGAAACAAGATTAAAACGAACGTTTGTGGTATAATGTTAGTAAATAATTCGCAAAAGAGGTTGAGAGATGAAGCTGTTAGTTGTCGGTTCGGGTGGTCGTGAACATGCGATTGCTAAGAAGTTACTTGAATCAAAAGATGTTGAAAAAGTTTTTGTAGCTCCTGGAAATGACGGAATGACTCTGGATGGTCTGGAATTGGTAAACATTTCTATTTCCGAACATTCTAAGTTAATTGACTTCGCAAAAGTCAACGATATTGCTTGGGCCTTCATCGGGCCAGATGATGCCCTTGCGGCTGGTATCGTAGATGATTTCAATAAGGCAAGTCTCAAGGCTTTTGGTCCGACTAGGGCTGCAGCGGAGCTGGAGTGGTCCAAGGATTTTGCTAAGGAAATCATGGTCAAATATGACGTTCCGACAGCAGCCTATGGCACATTTTCAGATTTCGAGGCAGCTAAGGCTTACATCGAAGAAAAAGGAGCTCCAATCGTCGTCAAGGCAGACGGTTTAGCCCTTGGGAAAGGTGTCGTCGTTGCGGAGACGGTTGAGCAAGCGGTCGAAGCCGCTCATGAGATGCTTTTGGACAATAAGTTCGGTGACTCAGGCGCGCGTGTGGTTATCGAGGAATTCCTTGACGGAGAAGAGTTCTCTCTCTTTGCCTTTGTCAATGGGGACAAGTTCTACATCATGCCGACGGCTCAGGATCACAAACGTGCTTACGACGGCGACAAGGGCCCTAACACTGGTGGGATGGGTGCCTATGCGCCAGTTCCTCACTTGCCACAGAGCGTGGTTGACACAGCTGTTGACACCATTGTCAAGCCAGTCCTTGAAGGGATGACCAAAGAAGGTCGTCCGTATCTTGGTGTCCTTTACGCGGGTCTTATCTTGACAGTTGATGGACCTAAGGTTATCGAGTTCAATGCTCGTTTTGGAGATCCCGAAACTCAGATTATCTTGCCTCGTTTGACATCTGATTTTGCGCAAAATATCACAGATATTTTGGAAGGTAAAGAACCAGCCATTACGTGGACGGACAAGGGTGTGACTCTTGGTGTGGTTGTCGCATCCAAGGGCTACCCGTTAGACTATGAAAAAGGTGTCAAGTTGCCAGCCAAGACCGAGGGCGACATCATCACTTACTATGCTGGGGCTAAGTTTGCGGAAAATAGCAGAGCACTGCTGTCAAATGGCGGTCGAGTATACATGCTGGTCACCACAGCAGATACTGTCTCAGCTGCGCAGGAAAAAATCTACGACCAACTAAAAAAACAAGACACAACAGGTCTTTTTTATAGGCATGATATTGGTGGTAAGGCTTTGTAAATCAAATCTATGAAACTTTTAGCCGTGAGACTTAAAAATAGACTTCAGGTGTTTGAAAAATGAAAAATAGATTGCTAGTTTTAGAAGGTTCAAGCTTGACCTCACGAGAAACTTTGACAGTTTTGTTGAAAGAAAGCTATAAAATTGATGTGTTATCTCCTAGAAGATTTTCCATTGCATACTTCAGTCGTCTAACCCATAGAGTTCCGATAGTTGATGTGAATCGTTTTCCTGTAGATTATCTGAGACAGGTTAGTCAGTTGCTTCATAAAACCAATTACAAGGCCATTTTGCCAACACATGAAGAAGGCTGGTTATTGGCAAATGGGAAACAATTTTTGCCTCAATCGCTACCAATCGCCCTTGCTGATAAAGAGCAGTTTAAAATGTTGGCTGGAAAGATTGCTTTTGCTGAAACTGCGGATTTATTAGGACTTCCCACACCTAAGTGGGAGTACGTGAAAGATGCAGACTCTATACTGTTAGACTATCCTTATTGGCTGAAAGCAGATTATGGTACTGCCGGTCGCTCGGTTTATAAGATTTCAAGTAAGAAAGATTTGGCTGAAGTGACGAGCAAATTAACAGCGAGTGATGAGGAATGGATGGTTCAGCAAGACATAGTTGGAGACTATGGTCAGGTTCAAGCAGTGTTTGATCATGGAGAATTACTCGCAGTACATTCTAGCGTAAAAGTAGGTTCTGGCGCGGGTGGTTCGGCTGCGGCAAGATTAAGCATAGAATCTAAAAGAACGAGAGAGCATGTTGAAAAATTAGGACAATATATACAATGGCATGGCTGTCTAACCCTAGATTTTATACGTAGGGGAGATCAATTTTACTATATAGAGTGTAACCCTAGAATGGTAGAGCCTGCTAACGCTTATAAAGCAGGAGTTAATTTTCCAAAAATCATGATAGAACTAGCCAGTCATAGCTACGCTAAATCTGAGGTCATTCTTGGTCAAGCAGGCGTTGAGACGCATAGTCTGATGGCTTTGATTATTGGAACAGCTGAGAAGACGAAAAGTAGAAGAAAAATATTGCAGACAATAAAGTACTGGCTTTTAAGATGTGATAGTGAAGAAGTGTTGACACCTGTATGGAAGGATTTGCCGAGCATTATACCTCTTGTGACAATTATACTTCGTTTATTGATAAAACCTAAGAGCGTTGAAAATCTGGTTAATCAGACTGTTCAACATTATAGTGTTGAATCAGCTACTGTAAAAAATATTGAGCAAAAGAATTAGTTTATTCAGAGGAGAAAATATGAAACCAATTATTTCCATCATCATGGGCTCAAAATCCGACTGGGCAACCATGCAAAAAACTGCCGAAGTCCTAGACCGTTTCGGTGTAGCCTACGAAAAGAAGGTTGTCTCTGCCCACCGTACACCAGACCTCATGTTCAGACATGCCGAAGAAGCTCGTAGCCGTGGCATCAAGGTCATTATCGCAGGTGCTGGTGGCGCAGCCCATTTGCCAGGGATGGTCGCAGCGAAAACAACCCTTCCTGTCATCGGGGTACCTGTCAAGTCGCGCGCTCTTAGTGGCGTGGACTCGCTCTACTCTATCGTTCAGATGCCAGGTGGTGTGCCTGTTGCGACTATGGCTATCGGTGAAGCAGGTGCGACAAATGCGGCACTCTTTGCCCTCCGTCTCCTGTCAGTAGAGGATCAGGCTATCGCGACAGCTTTGGCAGATTTCGCAGAAGAACAAGGAAAAATCGCAGAGGAGTCTACCAATGAGCTCATCTAAAACAATCGGAATTATCGGTGGCGGTCAGCTGGGTCAGATGATGGCCATTTCTGCTATCTACATGGGGCACAAGGTCATCGCGCTGGATCCTGCGGCGGATTGCCCAGCTTCTCGTGTGGCGGAAATCATCGTGGCTCCCTATAACGATGTGAACGCTCTCCGTCAGCTGGCTGAGCGATGTGATGTCCTCACCTATGAGTTTGAAAATGTCGATGCCAACGGTTTGGATGCTGTTATCAAGGATGGTCAGCTTCCTCAAGGAACAGACCTGCTTCGCATTTCGCAAAATCGTATCTTTGAAAAGGACTTTCTCTCAAACAAGGCTCAAGTCACTGTGGCACCCTACAAGGTTGTGACTTCAAGTCAAGATTTGACGGAGATTGACTTGTCCAAAAACTATGTCCTAAAGACTGCGACTGGTGGCTACGATGGGCATGGACAAAAGGTTATTCGTTCGGAAGAAGACTTGGAAGAAGCCCGTGCACTAGCCGACTCAGCAGACTGCGTCTTGGAAGAATTCGTCAACTTTGACCTTGAGATTTCTGTCATCGTATCAGGAAATGGCAAGGATGTGACGGTTTTCCCCGTTCAGGAAAATATCCATCGCAATAACATCCTGTCCAAGACCATTGTGCCAGCTCGCGTTTCAGAAAGTCTAGCAGAAAAAGCAAAAGCAATGGCAGTGCGAATCGCTGAACAACTGAACTTGTCTGGAACTCTCTGCGTGGAAATGTTTGCGACTGCCGATGACATCATTGTCAATGAGATTGCTCCACGTCCACATAACTCTGGCCACTACTCTATCGAAGCCTGCGACTTCTCCCAGTTTGACACCCATATTTTAGGCGTTCTAGGAGCACCATTGCCAGCTATTAAACTGCATGCGCCAGCCGTTATGCTTAATGTACTCGGCCAACACGTTGAGGTCGCTGAAAAATATGTCACAGAAAATCCAAGCGCCCACCTTCACATGTATGGTAAAATAGAAGCGAAGTACAACCGCAAGATGGGGCATGTGACCTTGTTCAGTGATGTGCCGGATAGCGTGGTTGAGTTTGGAGAAGGGATTGATTTTTAGGTGAGAATAGCAATTTTAGGTCTTGGGGTTATCGGGACCATTTATGCCTATGCTTTTCAAAAAGCAGGTCATCAGGTAGATCACGTGCTGAGAGAAAGTAAGAAAAGTACAGCACCAAACGTTTTGCCAGTTGATTTGCTAGATGGCCGTTATGTTTCCAAAGGTGAAAATAAACGGGATACCTATGTGGTTCATGTGGCGGAGGCTCATGCGGAATATGATTTTATTTTTATCAGTGTGCGTCAGGGTTTTGTAAAAGAAGCCGTGGAAACTTTGCGAGAAAATCAGATTAAAGGAACTCTCGTTTTCTTCTGTAATTTCTGGAATACGCGAGAGGAAGTAGAGAAATGGGCAGGGGAGTATGACTATATTCTCGCATTTCCTACAGCTGGTGGTCATATGAATAAGGATCATTTAGATGGCGTCTTGTTCGACCATTTAATGTTAGAAGAGGAGAAAAAAGCACGCATCCTCAATTATGCTGACTTGACGGATTTGCTGACTTCAGTAGATTTGAAGTGGGAGGTTCCCCATGATATGGTCGAGTGGATTTGGATTCACATGGCGATTAATGCGGGTGTCACCTCGACAGCTGCACGCTCGGGAAATCTAGAAAATCCAGAAAAATTGGCTTTGAACTTGATGAACAGTTCTTCGGAATTATCATTAGCCATCAAGGCCATTCGAGAGGCTTTGAAAGTCGTAGAAGCGCGTGGTGTGAATTTGAAACTTTACAAAGCAGAACTCTTGCCTTATAAAATTCCCGCTTGGATTGCAGGGAAGGCCATGAAAGCTATGTTTGCGAAAAATGAGCTGACCCGAAAAATCATGACCTTGCATAATGATAAACAAGATATCTTTTACTGTTGTCAAAGTGTCTATCTGACAGGTCAGGAGTTGGGTGTTGAGATGCCTATTCTGGAAGCCAATATGAAGGGGGCTTCTGTCTAGAGTATTCTGGTTGTGCAATGGTTTTATTGAACAAGATAAGACTGTGGAGCAGTCGTCTAGGTCTTGTATGCTAGTGGCAATCACGAAAAGGTGAAAGATAAGCATGAAGAGCTAGTAGCTCAGCACCCAGAAAACTATTTGGCGATTTGTGATTTGCCACTGGATACTAATCTCTATATTTTATCATGTTGCTTATTGTGTCTATTGGAAGAGAAGAGCTTAATTAGCTATGAAAACTATCGGTCTGATTGGCGGTATGAGTTGGGAAAGTACTACATCTTACTACCAAATCATCAACGAAACCATCAAAAAAGAGCTGGGTAGTTTGCATTCGGCTAAGATTCTGCTTTACAGTGTTGATTTTGCAGAGGTTGAGCATTATCAGGCAGTAGGAGACTGGGAGAAAAGCGGTCAACTTTTGGCAGATGTTGCTAAGCGCTTGGAGCAAGCAGGTGCAGATTTCATCGTTATTTGCACAAATACCATGCATAAAGTTGCCCCACAAATACAAGAAAAAATTACAATTCCAGTCTTGCATATTGCAGTTGCAACTGCTCAGGCCTTGTTGGCTGATGGTATTCAAAAAGTAGGTCTGCTAGGAACTAAGTACACCATGACCCAAGATTTTTACAAAGAGAAATTGATAGAGTCTGGATTAGAAGTGCTGATTCCAGACCAAGCTGGAATTACAGAGGTCAATCGAATCATTTATGACGAGCTCTGTCTAGGTGATATCAAAGAAAGTTCAAAGCAGACTTATCTTGCCGTTATAGATGATTTGAAAAAAGCAGGCGCTGAAGCTGTTATCTTGGGTTGCACCGAGATTGGTCTCCTGGTCAAACAATTCGACACTGACCTGTCCCTCTATGACACAACGGTGATTCACGCAGAGAAAGCGGCGGAGTGGAGTATAGAGTAAGATGTTGAAATGAACAGTGTTATTAAATTTAGATTCACTTTAAAGGGGGAATATAATGATACCTGAGTTATTAAAGAGCGTTGAGAGTAAATATACGATTGAAACTGATGGATTAACAATAAAAAATAATGCAATTATCACTAGAAATAATAGTATCCAAATATCAAATTTATCCATGTTAAGTAAAAGTGAATTTAAATCACCAGTCACGCTACGAGATATATTTATTCTGATAATTCTATTTATGATTGGATTGATCCCACCATTTTTAGGATTAATATTATTTGGTTTATATGCATGGTACGTTTATAATAAACACCAAAATCATTTGAAGTCAAAATATTATATAGTATTTAATTTGGGATCAAGTCAAAATTATTTATTGTATTTCGAAGACGCTAAATTTAGAGATACTGTTTTTAATATTATTACGGAATCTTTTAGTAATAAAGCGGAAAATATATACATTGATATAAAAAATCAAAATATAGAGAATTATGATAGTAAAAATATCTATGAAAAGGAAGTATCTCAAACAACTGTATCAGGTAATGATAATGTAGTTGGAAATGATTTTGGTTCAGGTAATAATGTCACACTTAATGGGGACAACAATGTTAACTCAAATATTGTTACAGATTCTATTTTAGAAAAATCTAATATGAATGTTGAGTTTCCGTGGTCGGAACTTTCTAAACAACTTCAACAGATTGTTAACAATGCTTCTGTTCTATCTGAGCAATCTATCGAAATTTTAAAGGATTTACTTGCTGCAACTGACAAAAATAGCGAGTCTGAATTTACTGTAATTGTTAAAGAGAATGCTTCATTTTTCAATCAACAATTTATTAAAGATATAATATCAGGAACTTTAGGCGGAGTTATTTCATCATTACTATCAGGCAAATAAAATTATAGGAGAAACATCATGATCAACCGTTACTCTCGCCCTGAGATGGCGAACATTTGGAGTGAAGAAAATAAATACCGTGCTTGGCTTGAGGTGGAAATCTTGGCTGATGAGGCATGGGCTGAGTTGGGGGAAATCCCTAAGGAAGATGTGGTTTTGATTCGCGAGAAGGCGGACTTTGACATCGACCGTATTTTGGAGATTGAGCAGCAAACTCGTCACGATGTGGTTGCCTTCACACGTGCGGTTTCTGAAACTCTTGGTGAAGAGCGCAAGTGGGTCCACTATGGGTTGACTTCTACTGACGTGGTGGATACGGCCTACGGTTACCTTTACAAGCAGGCCAACGACATCATCCGTCGAGACCTTGAAAACTTCACTAACATCATCGCTGATAAGGCTAAAGAGCACAAGTTCACTATCATGATGGGGCGTACCCACGGTGTTCACGCTGAACCTACAACCTTTGGTCTTAAATTGGCGACTTGGTACAGCGAAATGAAACGAAATATCGAGCGTTTCGAGCATGCGGCTGCTGGTGTGGAAGCTGGTAAGATTTCGGGTGCGGTTGGGAATTTTGCTAACATCCCACCATTTGTAGAGCAATATGTTTGCGATAAACTTGGTATCCGTGCTCAGGAAATCTCTACACAAGTCCTTCCTCGTGATCTTCACGCTGAGTACTTTGCAGTTCTTGCTAGCATCGCGACTTCCATCGAGCGCATGGCGACTGAGATTCGTGGTCTGCAAAAATCTGAGCAACGTGAAGTGGAAGAATTCTTTGCCAAGGGGCAAAAAGGTTCTTCAGCAATGCCTCACAAACGCAACCCTATCGGTTCTGAAAACATGACTGGTCTGGCGCGTGTTATCCGTGGTCACATGGTGACGGCCTATGAAAACGTTGCTCTCTGGCATGAACGCGATATTTCCCACTCATCAGCTGAGCGTATTATCACACCAGATACGACCATTTTGATCGACTACATGCTCAACCGTTTTGGAAATATCGTCAAGAACTTGACGGTATTCCCAGAAAACATGATCCGCAACATGAATTCTACGTTTGGTCTTATCTTTAGCCAACGTGCTATGTTGACCTTGATCGAGAAGGGAATGACGCGTGAGCAAGCCTATGACTTGGTGCAACCAAAAACGGCCTACTCTTGGGACAACCAAGTAGACTTTAAACCGCTTCTGGAATCAGATCCAGAAGTCACTTCACGCCTCACTCAAGATGAAATTGACGAAATCTTCAACCCTGCATACTACACTAAACGAGTGGATGATATCTTTGAACGTATCGGACTCGGTGACTAATCATAACAAAAAGCGAGATTCAATCTCGCTTTTTCGTATTCTCTTAGAAGAATCTTAGTCTTCTTTTCTCTTAGTGAGTCCGTAGGCTGCTAGTGTGCCCATGAGTCCTATTGCAACCAAGCCTGCAGAGTCTTGACTTCCTGTTGCAGGGAGTTGTTTTTCATCTGCTTTGGCAGTAGTTGGTTGAGCATTCTCTGTCTTCTCAACGGCAGTGCCGACTTCAACGACTTGAGTGACTGCTTCCTGTGATACCGCACTATTGACAAGGGTTCTTTCTTCCTTGCCGTCAGCAGTAGTGCTAACAGAGTAGAAGACGGTACGGCGACCATTTACTCCGGAAACGACGACTTGACTTTGTCCTTTTGGCAATTGAGGATTTTCACGTGTCACGGTAGTGAACGGAATCTCTTCTTCTTGGATGTCTAGTCTAGGTTTTGCTTCTGTGGCTGGGGCAAGACCGTGTTCATCTCCTACATGGGTAACAAGGGTTCCGACTTCAATGACTTGTGTCACTGCTTCTTGCGTTACAAAGCTATCAACAAGAGTCTTCACTTCTTTGCCATCAGCAGTAGTGCTTACAGAGTAGTAATGACTGCGACGACCGTTAACACCTTTGGTAAGGACTTGAGTCTTCCCCTTGAGCAAGAGTGGATTTTCACGTGTTACGGTAGTGAACGGAATCTCTTCCTCTTGGATGTCCAGTCTGGGTTTTGCCTCTACGGCTGGAGCAAGACCGTGTTCATCTCCTTTGTGAGTAATAGGGGCACCGATTTCAACCACTTGGGTCACAGGTTCTTTGGTCACTTGGCTATCTAGAACCGTTTCTGTTTGTTTTCCATTTTCAGTAAGAACAGAGATGTAATGAGTGCGTTCGCCCTCTACACCTGGTGTGATGATCTTTTCCTGACCAGCTGGGAGATTCGGATTTTCCTTCTTGATAACTTCAAATGGAATCTTTTCTGCTCTTGTGATGAGTTCCGGTTTGGTTTCAACATTGGCAGCTAGTTCATTTTCATCAAGGCTTCCTGAGTGGGTTACTGCTGGTTTGAGGCCTAGGCGGGCTGCCTTGAGTTTGGCTACGAGAGCGTCTAACTCGGCTTGTTTGTTACGGTTGAGGTTGTAGTTGAGAGCTTCTTTCGCTGCATTTAGAGCATCCAAGCTTTCCTTACTGTATCCATCCAAGTTTGCAGGGATTTGAGCAAGTTCCTCACGGAGTGCATTGTAGTTAGCGCGGAAGTAGTCTTTGTTATGGTCTGCAAAGGCAGTCATGAGTTCAAAGATTTCTTCTTCCTTGTACTCAGCGCTTGGTCTATCTGCCCAGATGGCAAGCATGCTTCCAACTGTTGGAAGATCTATCTCAGGATATTTGGTAGATGCAAGCTGGTTAAATGGTGTTTTTTTAGTGTTTTCAATTGCCTTTTTGAGGAAACCGCCACCATCTTCAGGTTTTTGACCGAGAATGTAGTACCAGTCTCCGTTGGTATTAAGGAATTTATAGCCTTTACTTGCAAGGTACTGAGGAGATGCAAGGTTGTAGCCCCACCATCCTTTAGACCAGTAAGAGATGATGACATCCTTATCAAACTCAACATCATCCTTGTCCTCGTAGTAGAAACCATCGTTGAAGGCCATTGGTTGAAGGCCTCTTTCTTTAGCCATAGCAGCAAGGGTGTTAGAGTACTCAGCAAACTTGCCATAGAGTCCATACCATTTGAGGTAGTACCAGCCTTGAGCGTTGGTAGCGTCATTGGCATATTCGTCTGTACCGTAGTTGAAGATCTTTGTCTTGCCTGCAAAGAAGTCCATGTACTTGCCGATGAGGGCTTTGACAAAGTTCATTGCTTCTTCGTTTTCAAGGTCCATGGTTGTCTTAGAGACCTTGTCAAAGTTGGCTTGAGGATTCTTGATTCCAAGTTTTTCCATAGCGACGAGCATGGCATCCATGTGACCTGGGCTGTTGATTGCTGGGATGAGTCCGAGGCCTTTTGATTTTGCGTACTCGATCAATTCAGTGATTTCAGCTTGACTAAGAGTGGTTCCGTTTGGATCATCGTAGTAAGCTTTTGTTCCTTCGATGATGGCCTTTTTGACATCATCACTTGCATAAGTTTTGCCGTTAGCTGTGATGGTCATGTCATCAAGGAGGAAGCGAAGTCCATCATTTCCTAGGAGAAGATGCACATCAGAGTAGCCGAGTTCGCTCGCCTTGTCTACGATGCGTTTGAGTTGGTCGAGTGTGAAGTACTTACGTCCAGCATCGATGGAGATTACCTTGTTCTTGGCAAGTTTTTCAACTTCGCGTTTCGCGTCTTCTTCTTTTTGAGCTTCTGGTGTGAAGGTCAAGTTGCTTACAGCTTCTTGGAGTTTTGCGATTGCTTGATCAATGGTGTCTTGTTGGGCACGGTTGAGGTTGCTATCGAGTGAGCGAATAGCTTTTTCAGCTTCTTTGACAGCTGCGACACTTTCTGCAGTATAGCGGTTAAGGTCTGTTGGGACTTCTTTCAGAGCTTGTTCAGTAGACTCATAGTCAGCTGCGAAGTATTCAGCATTGGCATTTGCGAAGCTACGCATGAGTTTGAAGAGGCGAGATGGTGAATAGCGTGCAGATGGGGTATCCGCCCAAGCAGCTACCATACCACCGATGAATGGGATAGTAGCCCCATCAGATTTTGGTACAGAAGTAATTGGAGTGTTTTTGATACCATTGAGCCCTTGGTCGAGGTTGTACCAGCCTTGGCCATCGGCATTTCGTCCGAGGACGTAGTACCAAGCATCGTTGGTGTTAAGGATTTGGTGGCCTTTTTCAACTAGGAGTTTAGAAGAAGCGACGTCGTATCCGCCCCATCCACCAGTCCACATAGAAACGATGATGTCTTTGTCAAAAGTTCCAAAGCTAGTGTCGCTATTGTAGTAGATACCGTCGTTAAAGGCCATTGGTTTGAGACCGTGAGATTTGACGATGCGAGCAAGGTCATTAGCATAGGCGATAAATTTATCATAACCCTTATCAGGGAATCCATCTTCTGGATACCATTTATAGGCTTGAAGAACGCTCCATCCTTTGGCATCTGTAGCGTCGTTGGCATATTCGTCTAGCCCGATATTGAAAATATCAGTTTTTCCAGCGAAGTAAGCAGCATACTTGTCAATCAGAGCTTTGGTAAATGCAACAGCTTCTTTGTTATCAAGGTCAACGGTACGAGCAGATTCCTTACCAAAGTAGTTGAAGTTCGGTTTTTGGATGCCTAGTTCTTTCATTGCATGCAAAATCGCATCCATGTGACCAGGGCTGTTTACAGTTGGGATGAGACTAATGCCTTTGTTTTTAGCGTAGTTAATCAAGTCCGTCATCTGACTCTCTGTCAAATGGTTGCCGTTTGGATCCTTGTAGTAGGCATCAGTTCCATTTTCGAGTGCACGTTTGACATCGTCGCTTGCATAGGTTTTACCATTGGCTGTGATTGTCATATCGTCTAGCATGAAACGCATGCCATCATTTCCAACTAGTAGATGAAGATCGGTATAACCGTAGTGTTTGGCTTTGTCGATGATTTCTTTGAGTTGGTCTGGAGAGAAGTACTTACGTCCAGCGTCGATTGAAATCATTTTTCTTTTCGCCAGTTTTTCATTTACCTGAGCTGCTCGTTCCGTGTTAGGAGTGGCTACTGCAGGTGTGACGGCTTCATTTTTCTTTTCTGAAGAAGTGCTTTCAGCAGGAGTTTCAGCTGGGGCAGGGCTTTCTTTCTCGGCAGTAGGAGTTGGAGTAGCATTTTCTGTCACAACTGGTGCGCTTGACTCTTCTGTTGTTGGAGCAACTGTTCGAGGAGCCTCCTGGTCTTCTTTGACCTCCTCTTTTACAGGTTTGTCAGCCTTTTCTTCCAGTTTTTCTGGGACCTTGGAGTCTACAGTTTCTTTGACTGCTTGTGGACTCTCCTGAATCGTTTGAACAGTTTCTTCAGCTGTTGGAGCTGGAGTAATCCCGTCGGCAGATACGACTTGAGCGCTAAAAGCAAATCCTATAAGTACAGAAGCTGCCCCAACCGCGTATTTACGGATGGAGAAGCGCTGTTTCTTTTCTAGTTTCATGACAAAACCTCCTTGTTATTATCATATATGATAGCGTTTACATAAAACCAATTTTATTTTATTATCTAAGGAGTAAAATGTCAAGTGGGTTTATATAAGAACTATAATAAATAGAGGAAATCATAAGATTTAGGAGAAATTTGCTAATGAGGGATAAAACAGAGGAAAAACCAAATGAAAATTTACCTTGTTTTTAGTAAAAATGCTACTAATTAAATAAGAGCCCTTCATAGCGTTTTCCCAACTTCTTTCTCGTGCTATAATGAATATAGAAAAAGCCTAAGCTAGGCTCAGGCTTTTTCTTAATGACCTCGGTTACATGAGATGAATTTGATTTTGTAGTAGTCTGCTCGCTTATAAGTTTCACTATAGGCAAGGACTTGGCCAGTGGCCTCAAGTTTTGTAGTCTTCGTTTGGAAGACAGTTGGGAATTGTGTATCGATTCCGAGTACAGAAGCAGCATGCTCTGGAGTTGGGAATGCGATTTCGTTGATTTCCTCAAAATGTTCATCACTCATGTGAATGCGGTAATCCAATTTGAAACGTGTATAGATAGAGCTATAATAGTCAAGATTTGGATAGTTGGCATTGATGTATTGCTCAGGAATATAAGATGTGTGGTAGATGTATGTCACGTCGTTTGTCTGACGAATACGTTCAATCTTATAGTAGAATTGATCTCCACGTAGTCCAAGTTTATCTAAATATTCAAGTTTGTTTCCGCGCTCGATAGAAAGGACAGTAACTTTATCGTCTTTTGTTTCAAAGATTTCGACATCTGAAAACTCAACGAGTTTGTGCTTGCGGGCACGTGAAACGAAAGTACCTTTACCTTGTTGGCGGACAATGTAGCCGTCTTTAGCAAGGTCGTTCAAGGCACGAACAACTGTGATTGAACTCACATCGTACATCGCGATCAATTCGGCTTCTGTATAAAATTTATCTCCACTTGCAAATTGACCAGAGATGATTTTATTTTTTAATTCATCTTTAATATATTGGTATTTAGGAATAGCCATAAATTTCACCTCGATTCTCTTTCTCCAATTTTGATTTTACCACAAATATAGAGAAAAGAGTAGTATTAAGGTCAAAAAATTAAAATAATAGACTAAAAATGTTATTTTACATGTAAAAAAATTCATTTGATGTTCTTGTGAATTATCATACATAAAAAGATCGTTTTCATGCTATTTTTAGATAATTTCGGTAAACGGTAAGTAAAAAAATAGAAAAATTTTAAATAATTTTCTAAAACCTATTGACAAATGCAAAAGATTTGATTATAGTTAATATTATAATAAATGAAAGCGCAAACTTAATTCGTCAGAGGTAATAACATGACCAGATTTAAAATTGAGGACGATTTCTATTTAGACGAAAAATCGTTCAAGATTTTGTCCGGCGCCATTCATTATTTTAGGATTCCAGCAGAGGATTGGTATCATTCTCTCTATAACTTAAAGGCGCTTGGCTTTAATACAGTCGAGACCTATGTAGCTTGGAATTTACACGAACCTGTTGAAGGGGAATTTGATTTTGAAGGTGCCAGAAATTTGGAGAGGTTTCTTCAAATAGCACAAGATTTGGGTCTCTATGCCATTGTACGCCCGTCTCCATTTATCTGTGCGGAATGGGAATTTGGTGGCTTGCCGGCTTGGCTCTTGACCAAGGACATGCGAATCCGCTCGTCCGACCCGGCCTACATCGAGGCGGTTGCTCGCTATTATGACCAATTATTGCCAAGGCTTGTGCCTCGCTTGTTGGATAATGGTGGAAACATTCTCATGATGCAAGTCGAAAATGAATATGGCTCTTATGGAGAAGATAAGTCTTATCTACGAGCGATTCGAAAATTGATGGAAGACCGAGGGATTGATTGCCCACTCTTTACTTCAGATGGCCCATGGAGGGCTACTCTGAAAGCCGGAACCTTGATCGAAGACGACCTCTTTGTGACAGGGAACTTCGGCTCTAAAGCTCCGTACAACTTTTCACAGATGCAGGAATTCTTTGATGAGTATGGCAAGAAATGGCCCCTCATGTGTATGGAATTCTGGGATGGTTGGTTCAATCGTTGGAAAGAACCCATCATCACACGGGATCCTAAAGAATTGGCAGAAGCTGTTCGAGAGGTATTGGAGCAAGGCTCTATCAATCTTTACATGTTCCATGGTGGAACAAACTTTGGTTTCATGAATGGTTGCTCGGCTCGAGGAACTCTGGATTTGCCACAAGTCACATCTTACGACTATGATGCCCTTCTCGATGAAGAAGGAAATCCAACTGCTAAATACTTAGCAGTCAAGAAGATGATGGCAACCCACTTCCCAGAGTATCCACAGTTGGAACCACTCTATAAGGAAAGCATGGAGATAGGGGCCGTTCCATTGGTCGAAAAAGTTTCCCTGTTTGAAACCCTGGATAGTCTCTCTAGTCCTACTGAAAGTCTCTATCCAAAAGCGATGGAAGAACTTGGTCAAAGTTATGGCTACCTGCTCTATCGCACTGAGGCAAGCTGGGATGCAGAAGAGGAACGTCTCCGTATCATCGATGGACGTGACCGAGCTCAACTCTTTGTAGATGGTCAATGGATTGCTACTCAATACCAGACAGAGATTGGTGAAGACATCTACTGTCAGGGAAACCGAGAAGGCTGTTCAGAGATTGATATCCTGATCGAAAATATGGGGCGTGTTAACTATGGACACAAGTTCTTAGCAGATACGCAACATAAAGGCATTCGTACAGGTGTCTGCAAGGATCTACATTTCTTACTGAATTGGAAACAATATCCACTACCATTGGATAATCCTGAGAAAATTGATTTTTCAAAAGGATGGACAGAAGGACAACCAGCCTTTTACGCTTTCGACTTTACGGTCGAAGAGCCAAAAGATACCTACTTAGACTTGTCTGAGTTTGGTAAGGGAGTTGCCTTTGTCAACGGGCGTCACTTAGGACGTTTCTGGAACGTCGGCCCGACCCTCTCACTTTATATCCCTCATAGCTATCTCAAGGAAGGTGCTAACCGCATCATCATCTTTGAAACTGAGGGCGAATATAGAGAAGAGATTCATTTAACTCGTAAACCTACACTAAAACACATAAAGGGGGAAAACTTATGACAATTGTAGGATGCCGTATCGATGGACGTTTGATCCACGGTCAAGTAGCCAATCTTTGGGCTGGAAAACTAAATGTTTCACGCATTATGGTTGTAGACGACGAAGTTGTTAACAACGATATTGAAAAGAGTGGTTTGAAACTTGCGACACCACCAGGTGTGAAACTCAGTATCTTGCCAGTTGAGAAAGCAGCAGCAAATATCCTTGCTGGTAAATACGATAGCCAACGTCTCTTTATCGTTGCACGTAAACCAGACCGTTTCCTTGGTTTGGTCGAAGCAGGTGTTCCGCTTGAAACACTCAACGTCGGCAATATGTCTCAAACACCAGAAACTCGCTCTATCACACGTTCTATCAACGTGGTAGACAAGGATGTGGAAGACTTCCACAAACTAGCAGAAAAAGGTGTAAAACTCACTGCTCAAATGGTTCCAAATGATCCAGTTTCAGACTTTTTGAGCTTGTTAAAATAGGAAAAAATTTTTAGGAGGTCATTGTTATGATACAATGGTGGCAAATTTTACTTCTCACTTTGTACTCAGCTTATCAAATCTGTGATGAGTTGACAATCGTTTCATCTGCAGGTTCTCCTGTATTCGCTGGTTTTATTACTGGTTTGATCATGGGAGATGTGACAACTGGTTTGTTTATCGGTGGTAGCTTGCAGTTGTTCGTTCTCGGGGTTGGTACCTTCGGTGGTGCTTCTCGTATCGACGCAACTTCTGGTGCGGTTCTTGCAACAGCATTCTCTATCTCTCAAGGTATTGATACAGATCTTGCGATTACAACAATCGCTGTACCAGTAGCAGCACTTTTGACATACTTCGACGTTCTTGGACGTATGACAACTACTTTCTTTGCACACCGTATTGATGCTGCGATCGAACGCTTTGACTACAAAGGTATCGAACGCAACTACCTACTTGGTGCAGTGCCTTGGGCTCTTTCTCGTGCCCTTCCAGTATTCTTCGCTCTTGCTTTTGGTGGTGCTTTTGTACAATCAGTAGTAGACCTTGTTAAAGAATATCAATGGATTGCAGATGGTTTGACACTTGCAGGTCGTATGCTTCCAGGTCTTGGATTTGCAATCTTGCTTCGTTACCTTCCAGTTAAACGTAACCTTCACTACCTTGCAATGGGATTCGGTTTGACAGCTATGTTGACTGTTCTTTACTCATATGTAACAGGTCTTGGTGGAGCTGTTGCGGGTATCCTTGGTACTCTTCCTGCTGATGTTGCTGAAAAGATTGGCTTTGCTAACAACTTCAAAGGTTTGTCTATGATCGGTGTTTCTATCGTAGGTATCTTCCTTGCAGTTGTTCACTTTAAGAACAGCCAAAAAGTAGCTGTAGCAGCACCTTCTACACCATCAGAAAGTGGGGAAATCGAAGATGACGAATTCTAATTACAAATTTACAAAAGAAGATTTTAATCAAATCAACAAACGTAGCTTGTTTACTTTCCAATTAGGTTGGAACTATGAGCGTATGCAAGCTTCTGGTTACCTTTACATGATCTTGCCTCAATTGCGTAAAATGTATGGGGATGGAACTCCTGAATTGAAAGAAATGATGAAAGTTCATACTCAATTCTTCAATACTTCTCCATTCTTCCACACAATTATCGCTGGTTTTGACCTTGCCATGGAAGAAAAAGATGGTGTAGGTTCAAAAGATGCCGTTAACGGTATCAAGACAGGTTTGATGGGACCATTTGCTCCTCTTGGAGACACAATCTTTGGTTCACTTGTACCTGCTATCATGGGATCTATCGCAGCAACTATGGCTATCGCTGGCCAACCATGGGGTATCTTCCTTTGGATCGCAGTTGCAGTTGCTTATGACATCTTCCGTTGGAAACAATTGGAATTTGCATATAAAGAAGGGGTTAACCTTATCAACAACATGCAAAGTACCTTGACAGCTTTGATTGACGCTGCATCTGTACTTGGTGTCTTCATGATGGGTGCTCTTGTAGCAACAATGATCAACTTTGACATTTCTTACAAATTGCCAATCGGTGAAAAGATGATTGACTTCCAAGACATCTTGAACTCAATCTTCCCACGCTTGCTTCCAGCAATCTTTACTGCCTTTATCTTCTGGTTGCTTGGTAAGAAAGGTATGAACTCTACTAAAGCGATCGGTATCATTATCGTTCTTGCAGTAGCTCTTTCTGCTCTTGGTAAATTTGCACTTGGAATGTAATTGATTATGACTAAATCATTAATTTTAGTGAGTCATGGTCGCTTCTGTGAAGAACTTAAAGGTAGCACAGAAATGATCATGGGTCCACAGGACAACATTCATGCAGTGGCTCTTCTTCCAGAAGATGGCCCAGAAGAATTTACTGCAAAATTTGAAGCTGCTATCGAAGGATTGGATGATTTCCTAGTCTTTGCGGACCTTCTCGGCGGAACACCATGTAACGTGGTGAGCCGTTTGATCATGGAAGGCCGCGACATTGAACTCTACGCAGGGATGAATCTTCCAATGGTGATTGAATTTATCAATGCAAGCCTTACATGTGCAGATGCGGACTACAAGAGTCGCGCTGCAGAAAGCATCGTAAAAGTCAACGACCTGTTAGCGGGCTTCGATGATGACGAAGACGAATAATACTCTTCGAAAATCAAATTCAAACCACGTCAGCGTCGCCTTGTCGTACTCAAGTACAGACTGCGGCTAGCTTCCTAGTTTGCTCTTTGATTTTCATTGAGTATACGATGTGACAACGGCTAAATCGTTAGAGCATCTTATATAGAATATACATGGGAATGGGAGTCACTCCCATTCCCATATTTTCAATAGGAATGAAACAACAATAGATTAGAGGAACTCTATGCTAAATTACACAAAAGAAGAATTACTTGAACTGGGTGCAGAAATCACGACTCGTGAGATCTACCAACAGCCCGATGTATGGAAAGAAGCTTTTGAAGCCTATCAAGCAAAACGGGAAGAAATTGCAGCCTTCCTACAAGGAATCGCTGATAAACATGACTATATCAAGGTCATCTTGACAGGTGCTGGGACTTCTGCTTATGTGGGAGATACCTTGGTACCATACTTTAAGGAAGTCTATGACGAACGCAAATGGAACTTCAATTCTATTGCGACAACAGATATCGTAGCCAATCCAGAAACCTATCTGAAAAAAGATGTGGCAACTGTCCTTGTATCCTTTGCTCGCAGTGGGAATTCACCTGAAAGTGTGGCGACGGTTGATTTGGCTAAAGCCTTGGTTGATGACCTCTATCAAGTGACCATTACATGTGCTGCAGATGGTAAATTGGCTCTTCAAGCTCATGGCGATGAGCGCAATCTTTTGCTCTTGCAACCAGCTGCTTCCAATGACGCTGGATTTGCCATGACTTCTAGCTTTACGTCCATGATGTTAACAGCTCTCTTGGTTTTTGATCCTACAGAATTTGCTGTGAAAGCTGAACGTTTTGAAGTTGTTTCTAGCCTTGCCCGCAAAGTTCTAGACAATGCAGCAGATGTTAAAGAGCTTGTTAACCTTGACTTTAACCGTGTTATCTACCTGGGCGCTGGTCCTTTCTTTGGACTTTCTCATGAAGCACAGCTCAAGATTTTGGAATTAACAGCTGGTCAAGTTGCGACCATGTATGAAAGTCCAGTTGGCTTCCGTCACGGTCCAAAATCTCTTATCAACGAAGATACAGTTGTTTTGGTATTTGGTACAACGACAGACTACACTCGCAAGTACGACTTGGACTTGGTTCGTGAAGTGGCTGGTGATCAGATTGCTCGTCGTGTTGTGCTCTTGAGTGATCAAGCCTTTGGTCTTGAAAATGTCAAAGAAGTAGCACTTGGTTGTGGCGGTGTCTTGAACGATATTTACCGTGTCTTCCCTTACATCGTTTATGCTCAACTCTTTGCCCTATTGACTTCACTCAAGGTAAAAAATAAACCAGATACACCGTCTCCTACTGGTACTGTAAACCGTGTGGTACAAGGTGTGATCATTCATGACTATCAAAAATAAGGAAGTGTCTATGAGTAAATTACAATTAAGTCCCAATAAAGTAGCTTGCTTGCAAAAACTATCTGACGAGAACGGCATTATCTCAGCTCTTGCCTTTGACCAACGTGGTGCTTTGAAACGCCTCATGGCTCAGTATCAAACAGAAGAGCCAACAGTGGATCAAATGGAAGAACTCAAAGTCTTGGTTGCAGATGAATTGACAAAATACGCATCCTCTATGCTTCTTGACCCTGAGTACGGACTTCCAGCGACTAAAGCTCTTGCTCCAAATGCAGGTCTTCTCCTTGCTTATGAAAAAACAGGATACGATACAACTAGCACCAAACGCTTGCCAGACTGCTTGGACGTTTGGTCTGCAAAACGTATCAAGGAACAAGGTGCAGATGCTGTCAAGTTCTTGCTTTACTATGACGTAGATAGCTCTGACGAACTCAACCAACAAAAACAAGCTTACATCGAACGCATTGGATCTGAATGCGTGGCGGAAGACATTCCATTCTTCCTTGAAATCCTCGCTTACGATGAAAAAATCGCTGATGCAGGTTCTGCAGAATACGCAAAAGTAAAACCACACAAGGTTATCGGTGCTATGAAGGTCTTCTCAGACCCACGCTTCAACATCGATGTCTTGAAAGTGGAAGTTCCAGTCAACGTCAAATACGTTGAAGGTTTTGGCGATGGTGAAATCGTTCATACTCGTGAAGAAGCAGCAGCCTTCTTCAAAGCACAAGATGAAGCAACAAACTTGCCGTACATTTACTTGAGTGCGGGTGTATCAGCCAAACTCTTCCAAGAAACCCTTGTCTTTGCCCACGAATCAGGCGCGAACTTCAATGGAGTTCTTTGCGGCCGTGCAACTTGGGCTGGATCAGTTGAAGCCTACATCAAAGATGGTGAGGCAGCAGCTCGTGAATGGCTACGCACAACTGGATTTGAGAACATTGACGAACTCAACAAGGTTCTTCAAACAACAGCGGCTTCATGGACTGAACGTGTAGAAGCATAAAAACAAGAATAGAAGAATTCCTTTTTGTTAAGAAGATACTTAAGGTTTTCTGACAAAGGATTTTGAAAATAAAAACTACAACCATAGATGGTGAGACACTCTCTATGGTTTGTTTACTTAAGAGAAATGGATCAAAGGAGAGAAGAATGAAAGCATACACAGAGCGTGTATTTGGAAATCATGAGGGCAAGGATGTCTTGGCCTATCGCTTTGAGACTGACAGTGGCTATCAACTAGAAATTATGACCTATGGTGCGACCATTTTGCGCTATGTTACACCTGACAAGGCTGGGAATTTTGCCAATGTGATCTTGGACTTTGATGATTTTGCTAGCTATGTAGGCAATAGTCCCAAGCATGGAGCAAGTGTAGGTCCTGTAGCGGGCCGTATTGCAGGTGCGACATTTGAGCTTAATGGCCAGACCTATAATCTTGAAGTCAATAATGCTAGCAACTGTAACCACAGTGGCTCAACAGGTTGGGATTCGAGCTTGTTTGAATTGGTAGAGGTGAGCGACCATGGCTTAACCCTCTACACAGAGCGTACAGACGGGACAGGAGGATTTCCTGGTAATCTCAAGATATGGATCAGCTATCACTTGGAAGAAACTGGCGCCTACGAAATCAGCTATAAGGTAACGACTGATCAGGATACGCTAGTCAATCCAACCAACCACAGCTACTTCAATTTGTCTGGTGATTTCACGCAGACAATTGACCGCCATGTCTTCCAGCTAAATACGGAGGGCATTTACCCAATCGCTCCGGACGGTGTTCCAGCTAAGACTCCAGACGCCACTCGTGATGTGGTTAAACACATCTACAATGGAGCTTTGTTGAAGGATATCTTTGCAGAGGAAGATGAACAAATCCAGTTGGTATCTGGTTTGGATCATCCATTTGCCCTTCCTGCTGGTCATGACAATGCTGGTTTCCTTTATGACCAAAACTCAGGTCGTTTCCTGCTGTTCAAGACAGAGGCCCCTTGCTTTGTGGTCTACACAGCAAACTTTGTGGATGAGAGTGTGCTCATAGCTGGTCAGCCAATGCTGCAACACAATGGGATTGCCCTTGAAGCGCAAGCTTTACCAGATGCCATTCACAGTGACCTCAAAGACCAGGTCATTCTCAAAGCAGGGGAAACTTTCACCAGCAAAACTCGCTACGAGCTTGTTGTAAAATAAAAAGAAGAGCTGGTTTCCAGCTCTTTTGAGTTGTCTTAGTTGACATTTTATCTCAATAGTGTATAATTGATGTAATACTTAAAGTTACAACAAACAAAAGGAGACACCCGATGACTTATGCATACCAAAGCTATATTTACCTAGCAGAGGCGGTTTTAAATGTCAAGGATTTGACGAGTCAAACGGCTTTTTATCACCAGATTATTGGCTTGGAGATTTTATCTCAAACAGAGACAGAAGCGATTTTGGGACTTGGTCGAAAAGCCTTGGTTCACTTGATTCAGGCAGAAAAGGCGGGGGAAGTAAAGGAGCATTATGGGCTCTACCATCTGGCGATTTTGTTGCCGACACGAAAAGCCTTGGCAGATGTCTTGAAACACCTAAGTGATTTGCGGATTCCTCTGGTCGGAGGTGCAGATCATGGATACAGCGAGGCTATTTATCTAGAGGATTTGGAAGGGAATGGCATTGAACTCTACCGTGATAAGCCAGTGTCTTCATGGGATATTCGAGAAGACGGTCGCATTATCGGTGTGACCGAAGCCCTTGCGGCACAGGACATCTATGAGCTAGGGGAAAAGGTAGATCCCTTTATCCTAGCTGAAGGGGCGAGAATGGGGCATATCCATCTATCGGTGAAGGATAGTCGTGCGGCGAGCCAGTTTTATCAAAAGGTGTTAGGACTAGAAGATAAATTTAGCATTCCTAGTGCTAGTTGGATAGCGGCTGGTCAGTACCATCACCACCTGGCTGTCAACGAATGGGCTGGAAAAGGGCTGGCTCCGCGTGAGCAAGGCTTGCCAGGCTTGGCCTACTATGTCCTTGAGGTCGAAAGCAAGGAAGAACTCTTGGACATCGTTAAGCAAGCGCAAGAGCTAGAAGCACCGATCAAATGGCTACATTCGAGTGAAGTGGATCTTGTAGACCCAGATGGGATTGTGACCCGCATTTGCTTGGCACGATGAGATGTGAAAAACACATCATAGACATAGAAAAAGGCGGACAAGCTCGCATTCTGTTTTTAGAATGCGGATTTGTTCGCTTTTTTATGAAATGACGAAACCTTTCTTGGATCTAGCAAAGGTATCTGCCGGGGATATTTCCCCTTTTCTGGGGGTTCATGCTATAATACTAATAAACTTTTCTTTCTCTAGGAAGGCAAATGCCGAAAAAGCTAGACTACTCGCAATCGTCGTCACGATGCTTTTAAGAAAAAGTAGGATTCTGGTTGAATATCCGCATTGAGTTTAGGAGACGGGTAATAAGATGGACACAAGTGTAAAAAAATTAATCAGTATGGGCCCTCTGGAGGACTCTTTTATCTATTATGATCTGAAGAATCAAGTATTCTACAGTGTAAAACAAGGCATGAATTATTCAGCCATTGCTGCTCCTATTGCAATCTATTCCTTCCAACGGCTGTCAAAGTTGCTCAACCAAACCTTTGGAGATGTCTCCTCCCCTTTCAATCTGATTTTCTTTATCCTGATGTCTCTGTTTTTGGTTTTCGGGACCATTCTCTTTGCCAAGTCTACCCGACGTAACATGAAGACAGATAGATTTAGAAAAGTCCGGCTCACAAAAGCCAATATCAAAACACTTAAGAGAAAATCTAGGGCGTTGACAGTAGTTGGCTACATTTTTGTTTTAATAACGATTTTTTCAGCCTATCGTTATCTGACTGTTTCTGATTTTCAATTTTTACTTATGTACATGTTAGGGATTGGTATTCTTACATATATAGTCTATGATTTTCGGATGAAAACGCGCAAACGACTGTTCAAGGAGCTGATGGAGACATTACAGGACGGTAGCCGAGGGAAAGAGGGAGAAATGTAAGATGAGAAAAATCATTTATATAGGCCAAGGATGCCAGCAATCCGTCTACTATAACACAAAGACGAGAGAGGCTTTAGCGACAGAATCTAGCGCCTCGTCAGAAACCGATGGTGCTATCAGTTCAAAGAAATCCAAGTGGCCTTGGGTTGTCTTCTTTGTTTTCTTGCTAGTTGCTATCATCAGTATTTGGATTCGTTCTTTGATAGCGCCCTTTAGATTGAGTGAGTGGATGGCACCTATCCATCTAGCCGCTATCCTTTTCGTTTTTATCGGAAGTGTTTATGGATTTGAAAAACTGTTCTACAGTGGGGCTAAGTCGCTTGTCCCAGCAAGTGAAGAACAGTTTAAAGATGCGGTTGAAAGTAGTACCTTTTGGAGGAAGTCACCAGATAAGGAACCAACAGTCGATAAAATCATCTTGTATCTATTTGCTATCCTCGTTCTTCTATTTGTTTTTGTTATTGTTGTGTTCTTTGCCATACCTGGGACCTTCATTCCCTACTATGAACATGAATGGTTTGAGCCGTCCATGTTCATGGTACCAATTGGAGCAACGATCGTCCCAATTAGTGTCGTACTGCTCTTGTTCCAAAACAACCCAATCCGTTGGCTCTTAGCCGTACGAAAATACAAGCAGGGGAAAGTGTTATTTGGGGAAGAGAAATAAGTGGGAGGATAGGATGAAAGAAAAATATATTGAATTTTTGAATATGGCAGTTGTGGATACTAGACCTATAAAAAACTCTGATTTTTTAAAGTCAGGTGCAATTGAAGTAATGTTTACTTTGCTGATATTTATAGTGTCTATTTTTATAGAAGGTAAAATACATGATGTAAGTATGAATATCTTTCATATTGCTATTTATCATCTATTGGCTTTGTTATTCATGTTCTTGCTATTTCAAAAGTTTTCCAAATCAAAATTATTGCAAATATTTCCGGCTACGTCTGTGCTAATTTTTCACATTGAATTTCTCTTCTGGAGTTCTATATTTTTGGGAGATGACTACTGGTCTATCTTTATAGTGTTGATTGGCCTAAGCCTTATTTTTCAGTTACTCACCTTTATTTACCAGTTGTTAATTGTCCCTAAAGCTAAGACTTTGCCATCTGGAGAGTTCAGGAAGACAATGTTACATATCCCTTCTGTTATTGTTACTTGTTCAGCAGCAATTGTCGTAGTTATAGCACGTTTATTTACGTTGCCGGCGGTATATATTGTTACTAGTCTTGTGGCAGTAAGTATTGGATGCATTCCCTTCTATTGGTTTGAGTATGCACGAGTATTCACAGGCTGGAAAAAGAAAAGCACCAATAACTTTATTTATAGAGGAGAAATAAAATGAAATTAGTGAGAATGTCTAGCAGTAGTACAGCTCATGCTAGGAGGCTAAGATGAAAGAAAGATATTATGAATTTTTAAATATGGCAGTTGTAGATACTAGTCCTATAAAGAACTCTGACTTTTTACGGTCTGTTGCAATTGAAGTAATATTTTCTTTACTGATATTTATAGGTTCTTTTTTTATCAAAGAGGAGTCACATGATATGAGTATGCTAGTTTTTCGTTTTACTATTTATCATATACTGGTACTCGTGTTCATATTCTTGCTATTCCAAAAGTTTTCCAAAACAAAAATTTTGCAATTAGTGCCAGCTAGTTCCGTGTTCATTTCTCATGTAGAATTACTTTTTGGAAGTTCTATATTTTTAGGAGATGACTACTGGTCTATTTTCATGAAGTTAATTGGATTGAGCCTTATTTTTCAACTAATAACCTTTGTTTACCAGTTGTTAATTGTCCCTAAAGCTAAGACCTTACCATCTGGAGAGTTCAGGAAGACAATCTTACACATTCCTCCACTTATTCTTGCTTCATTAGCAGCAATTTTAGCAATTATGGGACGTTTATTTATGTTACTAGCGATATATATTATTCCTGGTATTGTAGGATTAAGTATTGCCTGCCTTCCCTTCTATTGGCTTGAGTATGCACGAGTATTCACTGGTTGGAAAAAGAAAAGCACGGATAACTTTATTTATAGAGGAGAAATAAAATGAAATTAATTAGAATAGATATCAGCAATATTGCTTATACAGAGAAAAAAATTCCTATGGATTCTTTTCCAGATTTGATTGAAGAGTGTGAAAAGTTATTATTTGAAACTGGGGTTTATAAAAATGGTCCGACGACGATTGAAACTTGTTTGAGCACTTTTGGAAAGCTAGGAGAAACCTTGTTTAAGGTCTATATTCCGACAAACATTCCAATTGAAGGAAATGATGAATTCCAATATCTAGAACATTTTACAATTAAGCAGTGTGTCTCTGATGTAACTCCATTTGATGAACATCTCCTTCCAAAAATTGAAGAAATGAAGCAATATATTCAAGATGAGGGGTTGGAAATGCAAGGAGATACCATTTTTCTAGCGATATTGCCAATATTTGGACAGCACTTTGTTGAAATTAATATCCCAATTAAGGAGATTTCAGATGCTATTTAAAAACGTGGGAGAATACCAAGATATACAATATAGAAATGTTATCTCAAGGTATTACACAGTATCTCCAGAAGAGATGCCAGACACCTATAACGCTTTTTTAGACGAAGTAAGAAAATCAGGATATACGCTTCGAGGACCTTTCTTTTATACGATTAATTCCAAGTTAGAAGAAAATCAAGATGTGTTGATGGAACTGTTTATCCCAGTAGAAGAAGAGTATATTGAAGATGCTTAGCCGAAAGACTTTTTGTATCACAGCCTGTTTCAAATTTTAAATACTGTTTCAACTAGAATTTTGGAACCAGATGATGAGTTAGTACGAGAAGGAATCGACTTTTTAGCTGGCTATATTCATTTTCGAGACTATAAAGAGTTGACCCCTCCCTTCTTTTTTACCACATCAATTGATGAGAAATTTTATACGGATATAAAAGTAGGGGTGTTGAAGGAGTAAGTCGAATTTTTAATAAAGCTCACAAAAGAATAAAGAAGAGAGGGAATGATAATGTCACAAGAGAGATATTTGCAGATCAAAAAAGAGCATCAAGTTCGTAAGTTTGTGGGGCTTTTCTTCTTCATTCTTCTCGCTATACTCGATGTTCTACTGGTATCAAGTCATTCCAATTATGTCCCGCTTATAACGGTGGCTATGGTAACGATTGTGCCTTTTAATCATTTTCTACTTGGTCCTCTTAGGAGACAGAAAAAAGCTATAGAAAAAGAGCATCCAGAATGGAAAATACTTAGTACGAAGGGAGTAAAGGTTCCCTCGGCTGAAGCCAATAAAAGAACCTTGGCTGGTATTGGGATCTTGATAGCCTTGCTGTTGTCTTTTGGGCTATTCTATAAACCTGTAAAACAGCCGAACGACCAAGTAAACAAGCCGCCTAAGCTTGATTCTAAAGCGCCTGAAACGTCCAAGTCTTCAGAGTCTGAGTCGTCCAGCTCTTCTAAGACCAAAGAATCCAGTTCCTCAGAGTCGAAATCCTCGTCTTCGACTGAACAAAGTTCTAAAACCGAAAGTTCAGGAACAAAACCCTCAAAAAGCGAATCCAATAATCCTTATTACCAGATTCCAGGACTTACTGACGAACAGGTGAGAGATATCATATCAAAATCGGTGAAAGATTTGAGAGAAAAACAGTCAAAAGAAAAATCCGAGGAGTAGACTCGAGGGCATCGATGTCCTTTCTGGATGAGTTAGTTTTAAGATTTTACTGTATAAAATAACAGGAGGAGTTCATATGAATAAAGAAGTGATTGGTTTGATAGTTGGGACAATCGTCATCTTCCTATCTTTTGTATTTGTATGTGGGGCCTTTCTCTATCTCTATCTTCGAGATCAGAAGTTGGTCCGCCTTGCCAAGTCATCCGTTCCTGGAACGGTTATCGGCTATAGCCGTTTTCGTGAGGGGTATCCACCTATCGTCGAATACACGGTGGATGGGATTGCTTATAAGAAAACCTTGCAGTATTTTATGTTCAAAACGGTCACAATTCCGTGGGGAACTACTAAATTTTTAAAGGACTATACAAGAGAAGATATGCTAGCGACTTCGATCACTCGCTACAGCAACTCCTTTGTTTCCTTCAAACGCTTGATGCAGACCCATTTCCCCCTTCATTCGGAACTGACGGTCTGGTATGATCCAGACAAGCCGACCAGGGCCTATGTCGAGCGTTACAGCGGAATGGACAAGTTTTACAAGTGGTTTGGTATCGGATTTGGGCTGGCTCTAGTTCTAGTCTATGGGATAGTGATCCTAGCCTTTTTGTCCAATTTGTCCAAGATATACGCATAAAGATCAGTTGGTTGAAAGGAAACGTGACTTCCCATCGAGCTTCAAGGAGGACAGAGTTTCTTTTCCATTTCCATGCTTATCAATCTTTTCTATCTGATACAGAGGAGAGGTTGCCTCCTACAAATACAGACAGGAAGTGAATTTTGACAAAGCCCCTTATTCGAGATATAATGAAGAAAAAGTGACCAAGGATAAATCAATGACAAACTCAAAGTATATAACACGCCTGAAACGTTCAGAGGGTCAGTTGCGTGGGATTCAAAAGATGATTGAAGAAGATCGTGACTGCGCAGATATTGTTACGCAGTTGACAGCAGTGAAATCTAGCGTTGAGCGCGTGATTGAGATGATCATTACTGAAAATCTCACTGACTGTATCAACCAACCACTAGACGACCCCGAGGCTCAAAAGGAACGCCTAGAAAAGGCCATCCGATACCTGATTAAACGAAAATAAACTAATTTGCTATTGATAAACAATGCAGACAAAGGTATTTAAGTTTGTTCCGACAAAAAAATCATGTCGGCCAAACGGATGAGTTCCCCCAATACCAATGAGAAAACCTCTTTTTAGATACTATCAATGTGTTTCTTTTTTAGAAGCGACGGGCTACGAATCCTATATCAGTGGGTTGCAGAAATGAAAAAACCGATTAAGGAACTTAATCGGTTTTTTCATTATTCTACTTGACCGGGCCAAGCATTCATACCACCTTCTACATTGATAACGGTGAGGCCTTGGGCGCTTAGAAATTCACAAGCAGATGCGGATCGTACTCCACCTTGACAGATGACATGGTATTCCTGGTCAGGTTTGAGTTCTTTGTAACCTTGCTCCAAGGTACTTAACGGAAGATTTTTGGCACTTGGTGCATGTCCTGCTTGGAATTCATGCACTTCACGTACATCGATAAGATTTAGATTTTCATTTAGGTATTTTTCATAAAAGTCAGCCATGCTGATACTAGTTTCCATATTTGACTCCTTCTGGATTAGCCATTTTATATTGTGAATAAGCGCCATCAAGGCTTTGGACGGTAAATCCTGCCTGCTGGAGGCTGTTCTTTGCAATATAGCGATGTAGGCCTGGTTCTTGTCTGGTTCATCCAAGTTCTCCCATAGTTCGCTTAGGAGAATGTGGATGGTGTCGACCTTGGGTAGCCCCTAAAATTCGCCACTTGTCCGTATATCTAGGGATTTTTACCCTTAGTCAGATCGCCTTCGAGCGGACACCATTGGATATTGTCGCTCAGACCTTCGATAAGGTTCAAGGCTGCGTAGCCCATTTTATGCTTCTAGATGACCTTACCTGTCCAAGCGCTCATACCGCCTCGGACATTGATAACATCATAGCCTTTTTTCTTAAGCTTTTTCGCAGCTAGTTTGCTTCGTACACCAGAATGACAAATGACATAGAGTGTTTCTTTTGTCGCAGGTGTGTAAGAACCGATTTCCGTTAAAGGAACATTCTTGGCATTTTTGATATGACCTCTATGGAATTCCGTAGGCGTCCGAACATCCAGTAGCTGAATCGGTTCTCTGAGTTTAGCTTCTAACTCGCTGGTCGAAATACTGTCAATTTTTGTAAATAATAAGTGAAACATAGGCACCTCCAAATATACCCTTATGGGGTATATTAAACCACGAAGTCAATCTTTTGTCAAGCAAGTTGTTTTGACTTGGGAGGGAATTAGTTTCGAGAGTCTAGAAAGCAGGCTATTCTTGACCTTTCAAAGTCTTTTTGATATGATGGCCTCAAACTAAGTGTGAGGTATTAAGATGACCAGTGAATACCAGAAAATGATAGCGGGAGAGCCCTATCATCCGTTTGATTCCGAGCTGCGGACCTTGGCTCAGACAGCACGTCAGAAGCAGGCGGATTTCAACCAGGAGTTAGATCCCTTGAAAGGGGCGGAGATTATCAAAAGTTGGTTTGGCTCAACTGGGCAAAATCTCTATGTCAATCCACGCTTGGTGGTCGATTATGGAGTCAATATCCATCTAGGGGAAAATTTTTATTCTAATTGGAACTTGACCATGCTGGATGTTTGTCCGATTCGCATTGGGAACAACGCTATGCTTGGCCCCAACTGTCAGTTTTTAACCCCACTCCATCCACTGGATCCGGATGAACGCAATTCAGGGGTTGAATACGGCAAGCCCATCACCATTGGAGATAATTTCTGGGCTGGAGGTGGCGTCATTGTCCTTCCTGGAGTGACACTGGGCAATAACGTCGTCGCAGGAGCAGGGGCCGTGATTACCAAGTCTTTTGGCGACAATGTCGTCCTAGGTGGGAATCCTGCGCGTGTCATTAAGGAAATCCCAGTAAAAGAAAACTAAAAAGAACAGCTTAGGCTGTTCTTTTTGTAATTTTTATCTTAGTCTTATAGATTTTTCTTCTTTTTGGCTTTCTTGGTCAAGGAGACATCGCACTGAGGAATCTTGCTTGTCAAGTAGCTCGTCAGTTGAAAGTCGTCTACTTGAGTATGGAGATCAACTTCGTAGACGGTTTGCAAGGATTCACCAGCATTGCTGGTATCTACTGAGATGAGGTCAGACTCGGTGCAAAATTGATCCAGCGCAACCTGTATAGTATCTAGGCGGTCTTCTTTATTGGGAAGTGTGATGGTTAAGAGTCTACGACGTTGGTGATTGCTCTTGCTCTGATGTTTTTCCAAAAGGAGCCAAATACCTAGGATAAAGACCGTGAAGAGTACGGCCAAGAGAAGGTAGCCCGTCCCTGCCGCCAGACCGATGATCATGGCTAGAAAGATAGCAATAAGCTCTCGAGAGCCACTCGTGGCAGAACGGAAACGAATGAGACTAAAGGTCCCTGCCACTGCAATTGACGTTCCGAGACTGCCGTTGACGAGGAAGATGACCAGCGTCATCAAACAAGGTAAAAGGGTCAAACTGATGACAAATTCCCGTGTGTAAAGAGTCCGTTGCTTGTAGGCCCAGCTGAGTGCTAGTCCTAGAATAAGGCTGACGACAAGGGCGAGTAGGAGTTGAATGGGGTCAGCAGTGGCGGTTGCGTCGTTGAAAATAGAGTTAAAAAGATTAGACATAAGCATTACCTACACTTTCTCCGATAGTTTGTGAGGCATAGGCCAGTCCTTGTGATTTATGGTAGGCGCAGGAGTATTTTGAGAATTTTTGCTCTACCAGCCCATACTTATCAAGGATATCCTGTAGCCATTGCGGTTTGTCACCAGGTGCCTTGATTTCCATGATGATCAGATCTTCATCTAAGAGAGGCAGGCCTTTTTTGTCAGCGAATAGGCTGACACCTTCATCACGATAGATCAGGTTTTGGTCAAGAGTGACACGAATTTTTTGGTAGCGGAATCCTTGAATTTTCTTTTTGTCTTTTAGTGAAAAACGGTCATAAGAAATATAGATACGCGGTTTGAGAGCCTCGCTGTAGCGTTGACGTAGCTTTTGAACTTCTCCTACCAGAAAGCTATCTTTGATTAGGTCTCCTCCCCAACCCTTAGTGATGAGTTGGGTGATGGTATCTGACTGGGATAGGACGCGGTGCTTGTGACCGATACCGGCTTCGTCTTTGGACTTGATTTCTAGAAAGACGGGGCTGTCAGCTCTTGGTTGCATGAGATAGGTCCGCATACGGATTTTTTCCTTCTTATGCTGATCCTGCAAGGAGTCTTGGATGAGCTGAAAATCTTCTGTGTCAAAGTAGATATTGGAAATGGTCGAAGTCGGATAGTCGTCCTCGACGAGGTAGTCTTTCAAATCTTCTATTAAATCCTGTAGGTCTGTTTTAGAGACCAGGTACTTGGTTTCGATCCGTTCAAAGCTTGTTTCTAGGGGTTTCATAAGCAATTTCTCCTTTAGATAAATCATAGATTAAACAAGGTAAACTTGCTTGGAACAAGTCTAGAGGACATTTCTAAAAGTTTTATTAAGCAAAACTTAACTGAAACTGAATTTAAGGAAACTTTCAGAAAAGTTTTAGTTTTGTTTCAGGAATCTTCTGTAGACTGTCTAGCTATATCATACGAAGGAGAGGAAAAAGCTATGAAATCAAAAAAATGGACCCTACTCGCAACGAGTTTAACGGCAATGGTGTTGCTGGCAGCATGTGCCCAGTCAACAACTACATCTAATACCAATGCAACGACAAATAGTGCAACAACAACTGCAACAAAGACAAACCAATCATCCTATTTTACAGAGAAGGACAATGATACTTCTTATGACGAAAGCACAGCTTCTAAGATTGAACTATCTGGCTCATCTCCAAACGTCTCTGGAGATGGGGTGACAGTCTCTGAATCAACAGTGACCATCACAAAATCTGGAACCTATGTAATTTCAGGTCAGTCTGATGGAGTGCAGATCAAGATTGAGGCAGATAAGTCTGCAGATGTTCATCTAGTCCTAAAAGGTGCGACCATGACCAATACCAATGCAGCGATATCTGCTACATCAGCTGGCCATGTCTACTTGACTCTAGCAGAGGGAACCACCAACAGTCTCTCTGACTCAAGCTCTAACAGCGACGAAAAAGCAGACGCAGCTCTCTTTTCTAAGGTGGATTTGACCATCAACGGGAAAGGAACTCTCAATGTAGATGGCAAGAAAAACAATGGTATCAAGGCCAACGACACCCTCCACATCACGGGTGGAACCTATAACATCACAGCAGTTGGCGATGCCTTTAATGTCAATGATGAACTCAATATCACTGGTACGACCATGACCATCGATGGCAAAGAAGATGGGGTCAAGGTGGACAATGACGAGAATACTTCAGTCGGAACCATGTACCTATCCAACAACAACATCACCGTCACAGCAGGAGATGATGGCATCCATGCATCAGGTGATTTGGTTATCGATAGTGGCACCTACACCGTCAAGAATTCGACAGAAGGACTTGAAGGCAAGTCAATCACTATCAACGGTGGGGACATTACCATCTACTCAACAGATGATGGGGTTAATGCAGCCAACAAAAACGCCCAACAGAGCGAAATCTTCTTCACCATGAACGGTGGGAACCTGACAGTAGAAGTTGGTCAAGGGGATACAGATCCAATCGACTCAAACGGCAATATCACGGTCACAGGCGGAACCATTAAAATGACTGGTCAAACAGGTTTTGACTTTGATGGAACAGCGACCTACACAGGTGGAGATATCTATCTCAATGGTGAAAAACAAACGGAAATTGTTAACTCTATGCCTGGAGGCGGTGGACCAAATGGAGGCCCTCAAGACGGCAGTCCAGCCCCAGATAAACGAGGGTAAAAAAATAATCTCCTTTCTCGAAAGAGAAGGGAGAGTTTTTATGTTTGAGAGATGGATTGTAGCTAGAACAACTCCCAATTAGGTCTTGAAAATTTCTTAGTCTGTTTCATATAAAAATGAGTAAAATGAATTTCCATCGCCAAGGTCATTAGAGTTGCGATAGCAATGACGATGGTAGGATTGGCTGAGAAAAGCAGAGAAAGAATAGGCCTTTAAAAAGTGGACAGGAAAGACCATTTCAGAGTATCGAGAAGAGATTTAGAAACAGCTCTAAAAGCAATAGCTATCCATTATAAGCATCAGATAATAATATCTGGTGCTTTATTTTTAAAAAAATTCAGATTTTTTCCTTGACAAGTGAGTGATTACTCACTATAATAGGTTTATATTTAGTAAGTGAGTAATCACTCACCGAGGAGGAAGTAAATGAAAACATTACTACATTTACAAGATTTAGTAAAATCTTTTGACCATCAAATAGTTCTGAATCATGTCAGCTTTGAATTGCAGCCAGGAGAAATTATAGGCTTAATTGGTCCGTCTGGTGCTGGTAAATCAACTATGATTAAGACTACGTTAGGAATGGAAAAGGCTGATGGAGGCGTAGCTTTAGTGTTAAATCACACTATGCCCAATCGCTATATTTTAGGAGATATTGGCTATATGGCCCAATCAGATGCTTTATACGAGACCTTGTCAGGCCAAGAAAATCTAGAATTTTTTGGTCAGCTAAAAGGGCTATCCAAAAGAGATCTGACAGCTGAAATTGCCCATGTGGCTCAAGTTGTAGATCTGACAGAGCATTTGAATAAAACGGTATCCGGTTATTCTGGAGGAATGAAGCGACGTTTGTCTTTAGCCATCGCGCTTCTGGGGAATCCTCAGCTCTTGATTTTGGACGAACCGACAGTTGGAATTGACCCTTCTCTTCGAAAGAAAATCTGGAAAGAATTATTCGCGCTTAGAGACAATGGGATTGGGATATTAGTTACTACCCATGTTATGGATGAAGCAGAGTTAACGGATAAGGTCGGCTTATTATTAGGTGGAAAAATCATTGCTTTTGATACACCGCAACACTTAAAAGATAGTTATCAAGTTTCAAGTATTGAAGAAGTATTTTTGAAAGCAGAAGGAGAGTAAGATGAGAACCATTGCTATTGCTAAAAAAGTTATCAAAGAATTGCTTCGTGACAAACGAACCTTGGCTATGATGTTTGTAGCGCCGGTATTTATTATGTGGCTGATGAACCTCATGTTTTCAGCTAGTACAACCGTGAATGTCAAGTTAGCGACACAAGATCTACCAACTGGTTTGGTAACGAAAATGGATGAGCTCGATCATGTGGACGTCGAGACTTATCAAGACTTAGATCAGGCTAAAAAAGCTCTAGCTGACGAAAAAGTAGATGCAGTCATATCGTATAAAGATGGTGAGTATCAGGTCGACTACGCAAATACGGATGCTTCTAAAACAACTATGACACGACAAGTGTTACGAACAAGTATCGTCAATGAAGGCACCGATCAGTTATTATCTCGTGTCAAACAAGCTCTTCCACAATTGGAATTAGATGCAAAGGCGCCTGAAATCAAAGAATCTTACCAATATGGAGATAAAAATACTGGATTCTTTGCACATATGATTCCAATTTTAATTGGCTTTGTGGTCTTTTTCTTTGTCTTTTTGATTTCTGGTATGGCACTTTTGAAAGAGCGCACAAGTGGAACCTTGGATCGCTTGTTAGCAACCCCAGTGAAACGTTCTGAAATCGTCTATGGCTATATGTTGTCTTACGGTATTATTGCGATTTTTCAAACGGCAGTTGTCGTCTTAGCAGCAATTTGGCTACTAGATGTAGAAGTTGTAGGAAATATTTTAAATGTTATAATAGTTAATGTGGTACTGGCTCTTGTAGCACTAGCTTTTGGGATTCTCTTGTCTACTCTAGCAAAATCAGAATTCCAAATGATGCAATTTATTCCTCTCGTGATTATGCCTCAACTCTTTTTCTCAGGGATTATTCCATTGTCATCCATGGGAGAATGGGCTCCAACTGTGGGGAAATTTTTGCCATTAACCTATTCTGGTGATGCAATAAGCCAGATTATTCTTTACGGACACAATCTTGGTGATATTTTGCCAAATCTTGGTGTTTTAATGATTTTCTTGATCATTTTAACAATTCTCAATATTGTTGGATTGCGTCGTTATCGTAAAGTTTAGAAATCAACATAAATAATGCTAAAAAGGTGTGAAGATTAGATGGATAAGACTGTTTTTGAATCGTTTGAAGATTACTTAGAAGAAGCGAATTACCCTCAAGGAAAGAAAAAAATCATGCAGGCAGCAGTGGATCTCATATCAACCAGGAGTTACCATGGGACCTCAACTCTTCACATAGCTGAGCGTGCTGGACTAAGTCAGGCAACTTTGTTTAAGTATTTTAAGACGAAGGATGATTTACTGACGGCTATTTTACATCCTGTAGTCCCAGGCATTTTCGGTAGTTTTTTTGAGGAACTCTTAGCTTTTGAAACGACAGAAGAGAGGGTTCGTTATCTCGTCCATGATCGTATGAGCTATCTCAAAAAAAATCGTGCTTTGATGAAAATCATTCTGCAGGAGAGTTTTTCAAATAAAAAACTAAAAAATGAACAGATTTTTATCTGGAATGCTATTCAAGATAAACTTCGAGTGCTTCATAAGGAATTGCTAGCAGATCCACGTGTAAATCCAGAGTTAACGATTCCTCAAATGGTTCGTATTTGTGTTGGTCCATTGTTGGCTTACTTCGCTCAGCTTTATATTGTTAGCGATAATGGAGAAATAAAAGAGGAAGACTTAGACTTATTAGAAAAACAGATTTTAGGTGGTTTGTGGAAATAAGGGAGTTCTAGAAGAACTAAGGTTTATTTACTTAACTTTCAAACAAGCTAAAAAAGACATGTTCTGCTTATTTCAGATTCATGTCTTTTTGTTATTGGATTTGATATGTTTTTATAAGTCCTCAATCACTTTGCCAAAACAGAAACCAACCTCTCCAGCGGTGCAACGATTTTTTAAATATATGGAAGAGGAGTTTTCTGGCTTGCTAAAGTCAACTCCTTGACACTCCGTCAGCTTTTGATACAATAGTACAAAATTACAGGAGGTGGGTTATGATTCAGAAACATGCGATTCCCATTTTGGAGTTTGATGACAATCCCCAGGCGGTCCTTATGCCAACACATGAGGGATTGGACTTAAAGTTGCCAAAGAAGTGTATCTATGCGTTTTTGGAGGAGGAGATTGACCGATATGCCCAGGAAGTAGGAGCGGACTGTATTGGTGAGTTCGTTTCGGCCACCAAGACTTATCCAGTCTACGTCCTCAACTATAAAGGCGAGGAGATTTGTCTGGCCCAGGCGCCCGTGGGCTCTGCCCCAGCGGCCCAGTTTATGGATTGGTTGATTGGCTATGGTGTGGAGCAAATCATCTCTACTGGTACCTGTGGCGTCCTAGCCGATATAGAGGAGAATGCCTTTCTCATCCCTGTTCGCGCTCTGCGAGATGAGGGGACCAGCTACCACTATGTAGCACCTTCTCGTTATATGGAGATACAGATTGAGGCTATCTCTGCCATTGAGCAAGTCTTGGAACAAAAAGGCATTCCTTACGAGGAAGTTATGACCTGGACGACAGATGGTTTTTACCGAGAGACAGCTGAAAAGATTGCCTATCGCAAGGAAGAAGGCTGTGCTGTTGTGGAGATGGAGTGCTCTGCTCTTGCGGCAGTAGCTCAGTTACGTAGGGTTGTCTGGGGAGAACTGCTCTTTACCGCAGATTCCCTGGCGGATCTAGATAACTACGACAGTCGTGACTGGGGTTCGGAAGCTTTTGATAAGGCGCTCGAACTCTGTCTTGCTATTGTGCACCACATGTGAGTGCTCTTACTGTTTTTATGGTACAATGTAGCTATGTTATTCAAATCTTTTTTGGAAAAAATAAAGACGACGCTGGTTCGGTTATCGCCAGCCCGTCGTATCTTTTTAAGTTTTGCCTTAGTTATCTTCTTGGGCTCGCTCCTTTTAAGCCTCCCCTTTGTGCAAGCAACAACGTCACAAGCGACTTACTTTGACCATCTCTTTACGACTGTGTCCATGGTCTGTGTGACAGGGCTCTTCACCCAGCCGGTGGCCTCTACTTATAATATTTGGGGTCAATTGATTTGCATGCTGTTGATCCAGATCGGTGGTTTGGGGCTTATGACCTTTATTGGAATTTTTTATATCCAAGGGAAACAAAAGCTCAGTCTTCGTAGCCGTGAGACTATTCAAGAAAGTTTTAGTTATGGGGAAACCCAGTCCTTAAAGGACTTCATCCGATCGATCTTTTTGACGACTTTTCTGGTAGAAGGGCTCGGTGCCTTTCTACTGAGTTTCCGCTTCATTCCTGAATTTGGATGGGGGCGAGGGATTTTAACCTCTATCTTTTTGGCTATTTCAGCTTTCTGCAATGCTGGATTTGATAATTTTGGAAGTACGAGTTTGGCAGTCTTTCAGACGGACCCTTTGATCAATCTAGTGATTGCAGGATTGATTATAACGGGTGGTCTAGGATTTATGGTCTGGTTTGACCTAGCGACCCAGTTTGGGAAAAAGAAAAAACGCCGCCTGCGTTTCCATACCAAGCTGGTTCTCTTTTTAACAGCGGGAATTCTACTCTTTGGAACAGTATCAACCCTTTTGATTGAGTGGAACAATTCAGGGACGATTGGGAATCTCAGCGTCCCAGAGAAACTGCTGGTTAGCTTTTTCCAGACTGTCAGTATGAGGACAGCAGGCTTTGCTTCTATTGATTACACCCAGGCTCGACCGGTCACCCTGCTGATCTACATCTTGCAGATGTTTCTGGGTGGGGCGCCTGGAGGGACAGCAGGGGGACTCAAGATTACGACCTTCTTTGTCTTGTTAGCCTTCGCTCGTAGCGAACTATTGGGCTTACCTCATGCCAATGTGGCTCGGAGAACTATTGAACCTCGAACCGTGCAAAAATCTTTTAGTGTCTTTATTATCTTCTTGCTAACATTCTTGCTGGGCTTGATTCTGCTGGGGATAACAGCAGAAGGAAATCCGCGCTTTATCTACCTCATGTTTGAGACCATTTCAGCCCTTGCGACAGTTGGAGTGACGGCTAATTTAACACCAGAGTTAGGTAAATTAGCCCTCAGTATCGTTATGTTGTTGATGTTTATCGGCCGTATTGGCCCCTTGACACTACTGGTCAGTTTAGCAGAATACCAGCCAGACAAGAAAGATTTGATTCACTATATGAAAGCAGATATCACCATTGGATAAGAAAGGAAGAACGATGTCAGATCGGACGATTGGAATTTTAGGCTTGGGAATTTTTGGGAGTAGTGTTTTGGCTGCTCTTGCCAAGCATCATATGAATATCATTGCTATTGATGACCACGAGGAGCGCATTAATCAATTTGAACCCGTGCTGGCGCGTGGGGTAGTTGGGGATATCACGGATGAAGAACTCCTTCTATCAGCGGGAATTGACACCTGCGATACCGTAGTTGTTGCAACGGGGGAAAATCTGGAATCCAGTGTTCTTGCAGTCATGCACTGTAAGAGTCTAGGAGTGCCGACCGTCATTGCCAAGGTAAAAAGTCACATGGCTAAAAAAGTATTGGAGAAAATTGGTGCGGACTCGGTCATCTCACCGGAATTTGAAATGGGACGTTCGTTAGCGCAGAGAATTCTCTTCCATAACAGCGTAGATGTCTTTCAGTTGGACAAGAATGTTTCAATTGTCGAGATGAGAATCCCCCAATCTTGGGCAGGGAAAAGCCTTAGCCAGCTAGATTTACGTGGGCGATACAATCTCAATGTACTTGGATTTCGTGACTATGAAAATGCTCCTCTAGATGTTCAATTCGGTCCTGATGACCTTTTACGGTCAGGCGCCTATATCATGGCGGTGATTAATAACCAACATTTGGATACTCTAACAGAGCTGAGTGAGTAGGAGAGGAAGGGCTGTTTTCTTCCCCAATGATTAATGAATCAATATAAGTATTTTATAAGAGGGATTTAAGAAAAATTTTAACTTTTTCTTAATCCTTTTTAATTTTAGGAGATTATACTAGAGTCATCAAAAAAAAGAAAAACTCTAAGGAGAATCCTATGAAATTCAATCCAAATCAGAGATATACTCGTTGGTCAATTCGCCGTCTTAGTGTCGGTGTTGCTTCAGTTGTTGTGGCCAGTGGCTTCTTTGTCCTAGTCGGTCAACCAAGTTCTGCGCGTGCTGATGTCGTCAATCCGACTCCTGCCCAAGTCGTGCCAGACGCTGCTTCGGTGAGTGAAAAGAGCGACTTACCAGCAGAGGTTCTCAAAAAAGCAGTCGATGTAGCTCTTCCTTCAGAACAGTCTATTCCAACACCTAAAGCAAGTGAGGATACGACAAGCTCTTCAGAAAAAGCGGACGCAACTGCTAAAGAGCCAGTAGTAGCACCAAAAGAAGAAATGCAAGCAAAGCCAGATTCTAAGAAACAAACAGAAGATGCAGTTAAATCTGTGGAAAGTCCTGCGTCTACAGTTTCTGGGCAAGACCGTGAAGCCAGTGAAGCACAACCAGCGACCACTCCAGCTGAAGTCCAAAAAGGTGTGGCTGACAATACCAAAGATACAGTAGATGTCCCAGCCACTTACTTGGACAAGGCTAACTTCCCTGGTCCCTTCACAGCCGGTGTCAACCAAGT
>NZ_JANCPQ010000009.1:0-65763 GCF_024295825.1 Streptococcus sp. CF10-1
GGGAAAGAGCCAGTTAAACTGACTCCCTTTATTTATCTTGCCAATTAGTCGCACGTTCCTCTCCCCACCAGTAAGGGATCAATTCGGCAACCTTAATTGTTTTTCTTGTTTCGTAGTCCATCATGAACTCTGCTTCTTTATTTTCAGCATTCAATTCTAAGAGAAATTCTCTGCAAGCGCCACAGGGCATGCCTGATCCTTCGCCGTAGGGAGGTTTATCTCGAAAGGCGAGGATTTTCTTAACTTTAGTTTGGCCTGAAAATTGATACATATTGAAGAGAGCTGCTCGTTCTGCACAGAGATGAAAAACGCCACAAGTTCCCTCCATACAAAATCCTGTGAAGATCTGACCATCTTCTGCTTCTACTGCAGCAACAACATGGTTAGCATAAACAAAGTCAGAAACTTCATGAGGATTGTATAAGGCTCGTGCTTCTTCATAAATTTTTTCCCATGTATCCATCGGAAGTCCTTTTTATTTAGAAATCTCTTTCAGCATGTTTTCAATATGCTGGATTGACTTTTCACGTCCGAGTAAGAAAATGGTGTCTGGTAATTCTGGTCCATGCATTTCACCTGAAACGGCAATACGAATCGGCATGAAGAGGTTTTTCCCTTTAATACCTGTTTCTTTTTGAACTGCTTTGATTTGTGGGAAGATGTTTTCTGTCACAAATTCTTCATCTGTCATTGCTTCTAGTTTCGCTTTGAAGGCTTCTAAAACAACCGGAACGGTTTCTCCTGCCATGACCTCGCGCTCAGCGTCTGTCAGCTCAGGGAAATCTGAGAAGAAAAGATCTGTCAACGGGACGATTTCGTCCACTGACTTCATTTGTGGTTTGTAGAGTTCTACCATTTTTTCAGACTTGTCAGTTAAACGTCCTGCTTCTTCTAAGTATGGTTTTGCCATTTCAAAGATAGTAGCTAGATCGGCTCTCTTGATGTAGTCGTTGCTCATCCAGTCTAGTTTCTTCTGATCGAAGGCAGCTGGTGACTTGCTGAGACGATTTTCATCAAAGAGTTTAATCAATTCCTCACGAGAGAAAATTTCATCTTCGCTACCTGGGTTCCAACCAAGAAGGGCGATAAAGTTAAAGACGGCTTCTGGCAAATAGCCTTTTTTACGGTAGTCTTCGATAAACTGAAGGGTGTTAGTGTCCCGTTTAGACAATTTTTTACCCGTTTCAGAGTTGATGATCAAAGTCATGTGACCGAACTCTGGCGCTTCCCAACCAAGAGCCTCATAAACCATGAGCTGTTTTGGGGTGTTGGCAATATGGTCATCACCGCGGATAACATGAGAAATCTGCATATCGTGGTCATCAATAACAACAGCAAAGTTGTAAGTTGGGTATCCGTCTTTCTTTTGAATCACCCAGTCACCGCCGATATTGCCACCTTCAAACTCGATATCACCTTTGACCATATCGTGCCATTTGTAGATACCTGACTCATTAACAGCCAAACGAACGGTTGGAATGATACCAGCTGCTTCACGTTCTGCAATGTAGGCAGCTTTTTCCTCTTCACTCATACCAAGGTATTCATTGATGTAACGAGGTGTTTCGCCAGCTGCTTCTTGGCGTTCGCGCTCAGCCGCCAACTCTTCTTCTGTAACGTACGATTTGTAGGCTTTTCCTTCAGCTAGCAATTGGTCGATGTATTTTTGATAGAGTTCCAAACGCTCTGATTGGCGGTAGTTTTCATGAGTTTCTGGGCTTTCATCCCAGTCCATACCCAACCAGCGAAGATTTTCAAGCTGTGAACGTTCACCGTCCTCGACATGGCGTTTACGGTCAGTATCTTCGATACGGATGATAAAAGTTCCACCATGATGACGCGCGTAAAGGTAGTTAAATAATGCTGTACGAGCATTTCCGATGTGTAGTAGTCCTGTTGGACTTGGTGCGTAGCGTACGCGGATATCTTTTGACATAGTTTCTCCTATAAAGTCTCTAGGCGTCTGCCTTTTTGCTTTCTATATTATATCACAAGTCTCGCCTGAGTCCAATGTCTAGGAATAAAGAGAGTAAAAAGAGTGGACAAGCCACTCTTTTCTTCTATTATAGACGTGCGTTAAGCTCTTTGCTCAATTCTTCAAATCCTGGTTTTCCAAGAAGGGCAAACATGTTGCGTTTGTAGGCTTCAACACCTGGTTGGTCAAATGGATTGATGGCATTCAAGTAACCTGAAAGGGCGATGGCCAATTCGAAGAAGTAGATAGTGTAGCCAAGAGTGAAGGCATCTTGCTCAGGAAGAGTCACGTACATGTTTGGCACATCACCGTCAGTGTGGGCAAGAAGAACACCGTCAGTTGCTTTTTTGTTTACAAAGTCAACGTCTTTTCCTTGAAGGTAACCAAGTCCATCAAGGTCTTCTTCCAAAGTAGGGATGATCACGTTCTTACGTGGTTTGTCAACACGGACAACTGTTTCAAACATGATGCGAGTTCCTTCTTGGATAAATTGACCAAGCGAGTGCAAGTCGGTTGAGAAGTTAGCTGAAGTTGGGTAAATACCTTTTTGGTCTTTCCCTTCTGACTCACCAGCCAATTGTTTCCACCATTCTGAGAAGTATTGAAGTGATGGTTCGTAGTTTACCAAGATTTCAGTAGCGTAGCCTTTACGGTAAAGGATGTTACGAACTGCTGCGTATTGGTAAGCTTCATTTTCAGCAATCTTGTCTGAAGTGTAATCTTTACGAGCTGCGTTCGCACCTTCCATAAGAGCTTTGATGTCTGCACCTGATGCTGCGATTGGAAGCAATCCAACTGCTGTCAATACTGAGAAACGTCCACCGATGTCGTCTGGAACCACAAATGTTTCCCAACCGTTGGCATCTGCTTCAACCTTAACAGCACCTTTTTGGCGGTCAGTTGTAGCGTAGATCCGTTTGTTGGCTTCTTCTTGTCCGTATTTCTTAACCAAGAGTTCTTTGAAGACACGGAAAGCGATCGCTGGTTCAGTTGTTGTACCTGATTTAGAAATCACGTTTACTGAGAAGTCTTTGTCAGCTACGTACTCTACCAAGTCAGCAAGGTAAGTAGATGAGATTGAGTTTCCAGCGTAAAGGATTTGTGGAGCTTTGCGTTCTTCTTTTGTTTGCAAGTTAGCAAAGTGGTGGTTCAAGAAGTCGATGGCTGCTTTGGCACCAAGGTAAGATCCACCGATACCGATTACAACCAAGACATCGCTGTCTGATTTGATTTGCTCAGCAGCTTTCAAGATGCGGTCGAATTCTTCGCGGTCATAATTTTCAGGAAGGTCCAACCAACCCAAAAAGTCGCTACCAGCACCAGTTCCTTTACGAATCAATTCGTCTGCAGCTGTTACTTGTGCTTGCATGTATTCCACTTCATGTGGGGCAACAAATTTGTCCAAAACTTTTGAATAGTCAAATTTAATATGTGACATGATAATCCTCCAAAATTTCTTCTTTTCTATCATAACGCTTACCTTCGATTTTTTCAAGCTTTTTTATTGAATTTGCCCAATTTTTATCAGAATTCAAACGTTTGCGTAAATTTGCTGAAATATGAATAATCTGAAAGGACGAATAAAAACGGCTAGAGATTCTAACCGTTACAATTCATTTAATAAATACTCAAATAGTTCTAAATTGCCGTCTTCTTCATTGACCAGAAATTCTGGATGCCACTGCAAGCCGATGATACGATGCTCGTCGACAGACTCAATCGCTTCGATGGTCTGGTCTCTTGGATCAATAGCAGTCACACGGAAATTAGGCGCCAGATCTTTGATGCTTTGACGATGGACTGAATTGACTTGACTTTCTTTGCCAAACAACTTAGCCACCACGCTTCCTTCTACTGTCTCAATAGAATGAGAGGTTCCAAAAGGCAAGCCTTGCCAGTGACCTTCAATTTCTTGGTGGAGAGTGCCGCCAAAAGCAACATTGACCAGCTGAACTCCACGACAGATTGCCATAATTGGTTTATTCTGACGGAGCGCTTCTTTCAAGAGAGCTAGTTCAAACTCATCGCGTACAAGGTTGTAATCATCGCTCTCAATAGTCTTTTTCTCTCCATAAAACTGAGGATGGACATTTTGCCCACCTGTCAAGATGAGTTTGTCAATCATTTCCACATAATCGCGTACAATGGACTCATCCCCTACAGGAATCACTAAAGGGAGACCACCGACTTGACGAATGCTCTCTGCAAATTTACAGGATACAGATGAGTGAATGTTTTTCCCTTCTGCATCTACAGGACATAGATTTGCAGCAACTCCTACAACCGTTCTAGCCATGATGTGTCTCCTTTCGATTTTCTTGCGACAGTCTTATCTTATCACTCCACCCCTTTCCTGTCTAATATGTTTTTTTAAAGACCGTGATAAGTATTTTTTATGGATAATAAAAAGCTGCCCAACGAGGACAACTTCTTTTTTATTCGAAGACAAATTGATTGTGATACAGTTCTGAGTAGAAGCCACCGAGCTTGAGCAACTCGTGATGATTTCCACGTTCAATAACCTCTCCATCTTTAAGGACAATAATCTGATCGGCATTGAGGATAGTCTTCAAACGATGGGCAATGACAAAACTGGTTCGACCTGCTACAACTGCCTCCATGGCATGTTGAATCTTGCTTTCTGTTACGGTATCGACATTGGAAGTCGCTTCATCTAAGATTAGGACTTGAGGATCTGTCATCAAGGTTCGAGCGATGGAAATCAATTGCTTCTGCCCAGTCGAGAAGATATTTTGCTCATCATCAATAAGGGTATCATACTTATCAGGCAAGCTTTCGATATAGTCATGAATATGAGTTGCCTTGGCAGCTGCTTCGACCATTTCCTGACTGGCATCTGGCACACCAAAGCGGATATTATCTCGGATCGTTCCACTAAACAAGACCGAATCCTGCAGGACAATCCCGACCTTGCTCCGCAGACTGTCCAAGTCGTAGTTACGGATGTCTTTACCATCAAAAGAAATGCTACCTGCATCCACATCGTAGAAGCGATTGATAAGGTTCATGATGGTCGTTTTCCCTGAGCCAGTCGGACCGACAACTGCTATCATCTGCCCCTTAGGAGCTGAAATGCTGACATCTTTCAAAATCGGCTTGTCTGGCACATAAGAGAAATCAATGTGACTGATTTCAACGCCCTCTCGTAATTCCGTAAAGGATGGTGCATTTTGCGGGCGGATCTCTTCTTCTGCATCGAACATTTCTTGGATACGATCTGCTCCAGTAAAGGCCAACTGGAGGCTTCCCCAACTCGCAGCCACCTGGATAATCGGCTGGTAGTACTGCTGAGAAAATTGGGTAAACATGACAATCAAACCTAGGGCTGTCGTTGTTTCGATACTTGGATCGTTCAACAAGACCGCAGAACCTGCAAAAATGACGACGGCCGTATTGACCAAGCTCATCCCATTCATAACTGGAAAGAGGATGCCTGAGAACATTCTCCCTTTAAAGGTCGCCTTGCGCACGCGCTCATTTTGCTCCACAAAGCCTGCTACGATGTCGTCTTGAATTCCTTGTACGATAACAGCTTTCTGTCCAGAAATACTCTCGTCCATGTAGGCGTTGAGTTTCCCAACCTCTTTTTGCTGGAGATTGGTGTACTTGCGGGCCATTTTCACGATGAAGACCAACATGAGAAAGGCCACTGGAGTGCTGCCTACTGTTATCAGGGCTAGCGTCACATTCTTTGAAAACATGACAAAAATCAAACCGATGTAAAGAGCAATATTGCTCATGACCTGAACTAGGCTTTCATTGAAGGCTTGAAGGATGTTGTCCAAGTCACTCGTGAATCGAGAAAGGATATCACCATCCTGATGGCGGTCAAAGAAAGAAACCGTTAAACGAGAAAGTTTACCAAAAAGGCCCTTACGCATCTCATTTGTTGACTCAGCAATCACACGGGTCATCAAGGTCATGTAAATCAAACTGGATACCACTAAGGCGAGGACAACCAGAGCTAGATTCAGCATCAGAGCTGACAAACTCTGCCAGGCTAGTTCGGAAGTCCCATTTTGATAAGCCAGAACTAGGTTAGCGAGCTCTGTCACTGCTTGACCTGAAAAAACTGGAAAGAGGGCTTGGGCAATCGTCGCAACTGCAACCATCAGAATCACAATAACAAAGGAGAGCTTGTAAACTTTAAAATAATTCCAGAAAAATCGAACGGTTTTCATTTTATTCCTCCTTTCCCTTTTGTGTTTCGTAGATTTCGCGGTAGACGGCATTGTTAGCTACCAAGTCTGCATGCCGTCCTTCTCCAATCAAACGCCCTTGATCCAAAACCAAAATCTTGTCTGCATGGACGACCGAACTAATCTTTTGAGCGATGATAATGGTTGTCGTCCCTTTCAGGTCTTTGTTCAAAGCTTCCTGTACGAGTCTTTCTGACTTGGCATCTAGGGCTGAAGTCGAATCGTCAAAAATCAGGATCCGGGGATTGCTGACAATCCCACGGGCAATGGACATCCGTTGCTTTTGTCCACCAGAAAAGTTGGTGCCTCGCTCTTCGACCTGACTCTCAAATTTATTTTCCATACGTCCGATAAATTCACTGGCTTGGGCAATCCGTGCTGCACGTTCCATTTCTGACACGCTGGCATTGCCTTTCCCTTGACGAAGATTATCTGCAATGGTCCCACTAAAGAGAATAGCACGTTGCAAGACGATGGAAACTGTTTTACGCAAGGTTCCCTCGCTGACGTCTCGAATATCCTTGCCACCAATCTTGATAGATCCCTCCTGTGGATCAAAAAGTCGTGGAATTAACTGAGCTAGAGTGGACTTCCCTGCTCCAGTCGCCCCAACCACACCGACCATCTGACCAGGCGCAATTTCAAAGGTTACATTCTTCAGCGTAGGCTCATCATCATTAGGATAGGTGAAGGTCACATTTTCAAAAGAGAGACTTCCTTCTAACTCTTCGTCTGGGAGATCTTTAAAGGTCATTGCTGGCTCGGTATCTAGAATTTCGCGAATACGACGCAAAGAAATCATGGCACGGCTGACAGAATTTCCCAAAAATCCAACCATGATAATGGTAAAGATAATCTGGCTGAGATAGTTGACAAAGGAAGCAATCGAGCCCACAACAGACGGATCTGACTGAGCCATACCTGCCACCAACCAGATAGAGAGAAAGACTGCCCCATAGCCGACTAGCATCATAAAGGGTTCTATAACTGAGAAGGCATAACCGATATAAAGATTTTGACCGAGAAGTTCATCTGAAACTTCAGTAAATTTGTCAAATTGTGCTTTTTCTTGTACAAAGGATTTGACCACGCGCACACCACGTAGATTTTCCTTGGCGATAGCATTGATCCGTTCAAGAAGGGCTTGAAACTTAGCAAATCGTGGCCCCATCATCCCCATCATAATGGCTGTAAGTGCAAAGATTAGGATCACCATGAGGACAATCACCCACCAAAGCGACGGAAGAGTGTGAACCGCCAAGATAAAGGAACCGATAAAGAGAAGAGGGAGACGGAAAAGGATTTGAAAAGCCATCATCACCACGTTCTGAATTTGGTTGATATCATTGGTCATTCGGACGACAAGATTACCCGCATTAAACTGCTCAATATTGGCATAAGAAAAAGTCTGGATCTTGCGAAAAGCGTCTTCACGAAGGTCCGAAGACACTCCTTGAGCAATATAGGCTGCAAGTGTCACATTGACCCCGCCTGCAACCAGACCGACTAGGGCTACTCCTATCAGCCAAGCGCCAATACTATAAATAGCCTCATTTTGTCCGGCCAACAAAGCCTCTAACACCTCTTGCAGATAGCGTGGTTGCAAGAGCGAACTCGCAACCATCAAGCCTGTCATCATTAAGGATGCCAAGGCCTGCCATTTATAGGTTTTTATTTTTTTAATGAGCATATTTCCTCCTAATAAAATAGATAAAGGGAGCGACATCCTGCGTCAGCTCCTTCTCATTCGTTCATATTGATGCTATTCTAGCAAAAAAGAGACATCTTGTCAAAGAAGTCTCCTTATTATAAATTAGTACGCTTTCATCTACAGGTGATGCATGAAAAGGCTTTTTATGGTAAAATGAAAGGAAGAACTCTTACAAGGAGGAAAAGATGAAGAAACAAACCATCGCTGTCTTGGGTCCTGGTTCTTGGGGAACTGCCCTTTCGCAGGTCCTAAACGACAATGGGCACAAGGTTCGAATTTGGGGAAATATTTCTGACCAAATTGATGAAATCAATAACCAACATACAAACAAACGCTATTTCAAAGATATCCTACTCGACGAAAAAATCAAAGCCTATCATGATTTAGAAGAAACACTAAAGGATGTGGATGCTGTTTTATTTGTAGTCCCAACAAAAGTAACGAGACTGGTTGCCCAACAAGTAGCAAAGGTGCTTGATCACAAGGTTGTCATCATGCATGCCTCCAAAGGATTGGAACCAGATAGCCACAAACGTCTATCAACCATTCTTGAAGAGGAAATCCCAGCTGACCTCCGTAGTGAAGTCGTTGTTGTTTCAGGACCTAGCCATGCTGAGGAAACTATTGTACGGGATATTACCTTGATTACAGCAGCCTCTAAAGACCTTGAAACTGCTCAGTACGTCCAAAATCTCTTTAGCAATCACTACTTCCGTCTCTATACTAATACGGATGTTATCGGAGTTGAAACCGCTGGTGCTCTCAAAAACATCATTGCAGTTGGTGCTGGGGCACTACATGGTCTAGGATTTGGCGACAATGCCAAGGCGGCTATCATTGCCCGTGGCTTAGCTGAAATCACCCGTCTAGGGGTCGCTCTTGGAGCTAACCCTCTGACTTATAGCGGCCTTTCTGGAGTTGGGGATTTGATCGTAACGGGGACATCTATCCACTCTCGTAACTGGAGGGCCGGTGATGCTCTCGGTCGTGGAGAATCCCTCGCAGACATCGAAGCAAACATGGGTATGGTCATCGAAGGCATTTCAACAACTCGAGCAGCTTACGAGCTGGCTCAGGAATTGGGTGTCTACATGCCAATCACACAGGCTATTTACCGAGTTATCTACGAAGGTGTCAATATCAAAGAAGCAATCACTGACATCATGAGCAATGAATTTAAAGCAGAAAACGAATGGTCGTAGACCCTTATAGAAAGGAACATCATGAAACAAAAAGTCAGAAAAGCAGTCATCCCAGCCGCTGGATTGGGAACTCGCTTCCTCCCAGCAACTAAGGCCTTGGCCAAGGAAATGTTGCCAATCGTAGACAAGCCAACTATCCAGTTTATCGTTGAAGAAGCCCTCAAGTCTGGAATCGAAGATATCTTGGTTGTTACAGGTAAGTCAAAACGTTCCATCGAGGACCATTTTGATTCAAACTTCGAATTGGAATACAACCTCAAAGAAAAAGGGAAAACAGATCTTCTGAAGCTAGTTGATGAAACAACTGGCATGCGCCTGCATTTTATCCGTCAAACACATCCACGTGGTCTCGGAGATGCTGTCTTGCAAGCCAAAGCTTTCGTCGGAAATGAACCTTTTGTCGTTATGCTTGGTGATGACTTGATGGATATCACGGACGAAAAGGCTGTTCCACTTACCAAACAACTCATGGATGACTACGAGCGTACGCACGCCTCTACTATCGCTGTCATGCCAGTCCCACACGACGAAGTATCTGCTTATGGGGTTATTGCTCCGCAAGGCGAAGGAAAAGACGGCCTTTATAGCGTTGAAACCTTCGTTGAAAAACCTGCGCCAGAGGATGCTCCTAGCGACCTTGCTATCATCGGGCGCTACCTCCTCACTCCTGAAATTTTCCAAATCCTCGAAAACCAAGCTCCAGGTGCAGGAAATGAAATTCAGCTGACAGATGCAATCGATACCCTCAATAAAACACAACGTGTATTTGCTCGTGAGTTCAAAGGAGCTCGTTACGATGTTGGAGACAAGTTTGGCTTTATGAAAACCTCCATCGACTACGCTCTCAAACACCCCCAAGTTAAAGGCGACTTGAAAGACTACCTCATCCAACTCGGAAAAGAGTTAGCTGAGGGAGAATAGAAGAACAGTTCATATAAAAGAAGAACTAGGATAGTTAATTATCCCAGTTCTTTTTATTTTTATATTGCTATCATCCCGAACATATATACTCTCAAAAGGAAATCGTATTTCTCGGTTCGCCTACTTAAAAGCTCCATCGAATTGATTTTGAATTTTATGAAAGCGCTACAATATTATTTGTTTTTTTATAAAAATAGGAGTACAATGAGTTAGTATGATAAAATAAAAAGCACCGAATCGGTGCGCATTACTGATTATGGATAACCATATTTTAACTCAAAAGAAAAATCTTTTGGCTGTGTTGTTTCGAATGGTTCCAAAATAATAAATAATTTTAAATTTGACTTTACTGTTGGAGTAGTCATGGTTAAATTAAATCAACCGAGTCGAATATAAGTTGTTTAATTTTGTGGAAGCTATTAATAAGAATATAATAAGGGAGAAAGATAGGTGTAATTTTAATTTTAAAGTAATTGCGGACACTATCAAAGTAAAAGATTATGGAGAACAAATTTGTAGAATTTATCAAAGACAATAAAAAAGTAATCATTTCATCAGTTGCAGTTGGTGTTGTATTGGTATTAGGGTTTGGATGGTATTCATATTACCAGCATCAAGCAGAGCAACAAGCAAAAATTGTACAATTAGAAAAAGATAGCAAATCAGACAAAGAACAAGTTGATAAACTATTTGAATCATTTGATGCATCTTCAGATGAATCTATTTCTAAGTTGAAAGAATTATCTGAAACTTCACTTAAAACCGATACAGGTAAAGACTATCTTAATAACAAGGTCAAAGAATCATCTAAAGCCATTGTAGATTTTCATTTGCAAAAAGGTTTGGCTTATGACATCAAAAATTCAGATGACAAATTTAAAGATAAAACAACCTTAGAAAATAATGTAAAAGAAATCAATAAACAAATTGATTTTATCAAGAAAGTTGATGAAACATTCAAACAAGATAATCTTGAAGAAACTACAAAATCTCTTACTGATATTGTAGATAAATTCAATAAGCAAATCGAAGCTTTGAAGAAAGAAGAAGAACAAAAAGCAGCTGAAAAAGCTAAAGAAGAAGAGAAGAAACAATCAGAAGCTAAATCACAAGAATCTTCTGGTGGATCAAGTAGTTCAAGCAGTTCAAGTTCTAACTCATCTTCTGATTCTGGATCAAATGGTGACGGAAGTAATTATGAAGCCCCAGCTGCCGAACAATATTCATCTGGCAACAGCAATAGCGGCGGAGGAAATGATGGCTATACAAGATATACGGGAACTGATGCTTTTGGACATTCAGGCAGTTATCAAGCAAATCACAGTAATGGTGATGTTCGTGACGACAATGGAAACCACCTTGGAAACTACGGTGGAGGAATTGCTGATTTTAGACAACGTTAATAACTATTTTAGAGCTGTGTTGTTTCGAATGGTTCCAAAAAAAGCTACTCATTCTTTGAGTAGCTTTTTAACTATCCCCCCTACACATAGCTCATTCCCTTATAGCAAAGGAAAATGGCTAGTGCGATAAAAAGTACAGTTGCTCCGATTCGCTGGCTAGTACTGTACATCCTTCTCTCCCATTTGACTGGGAAGATGACTGCTAGAAAGGCACCGCCTACTGCACCGCCAATATGCCCTGCTAGGCTGATTCCTGGAATCAGAACACTTCCAATGATATTTATCACGAAAAGTGTCAGATAGGATTGCCCCAACTGCTGGATATAGGGGTTGCGAGTTGCGTAACGCAAGACGATAATCGCAGCAAATAGCCCGTATAGGGAAGTGGAGGCCCCTGCAGCGACAACTTTCGGTGTAAAAGCAAAAACAAAGAGATTCCCCATCATTCCTGATAAGAGATAGAGAAAGAAGAACTGCTTAGAACCGAAAATCTCCTCCACCTGTCGTCCAAGAAAGTAGAGCGAAATCATATTGACAATGAAATGCTCCCATCCAATGTGCACAAATATAGCCGAAAAAAGGCGCCATATCTGCTCAGGGAACAGGCGAATGATCGGTCCATACATGGCTCCAAACTGAAGCAGGGTATCTGCTCGTTCAAAATTTAAACCTGTAAAAACCAACATCAAGAGAAATACCAATGCTGTCACTAGGAGGAAGAAACTAGTCACAGGATAACGTTTATCAAAGATTTCCTTCATAGATTAGCACCTCCTGGACGGGAATATCATGGTTTTCCGAGTTAAACTCCTGAACTTGACAAGGAGAGATTGTACTCATGGTATGCCCAGCAAAATGTTCTAGATAGCGGTCGTAGTATCCTCCACCATATCCAATCCGATACCCCTCTCTTGTAAAAGCCAAGCCCGGAACATGGATTAAATCAATCTGAGACGGATCCACAACTTCCAAGTCTCCTTTCGGTTCCAGTAAACCAAAGGAAGTTTTTACCAATTGCTGCGGATTATAGACCACAAACTCCATGCGCCCCTTGGGATAGGTTTTGGGTATCAGAACCTTTTTATCGTCCTTCAGCGCCTGGTCAATCAGTTCTTGCGTTTGAAATTCATGAGGGAAGGAGAGATAGGTTGCTATGGTCTTGGCTTCTTGGTAAAAGGGATGTTGCAAGAAACGCTCGGTTAAAGCTCGATCCATAGCCTGTTTTTGCTCCTGAGATAGAGCCTTCATTTCTTGCAAAATTTTCTTGCGTAGTTCTGCTTTCATAGACAATTCCTCTACTCTGCTGCCTTCTTTTTTAAGAAACTAGAGACTGCATCTACCCCAATGGCTATGGCTTCTTCCTTAGGACTCATCTGAGGGTGATGAAGAGCGTAGGGACTATCGATACCTAGCCAGAACATAACGCCATCTACCTTCGAAAGGAGATAACCAAAGTCCTCACCAGTCATAGCAGGCTCGATATCAATCAACTTGATTCCGTCTTTCTCTTCAAAAAAGTCCATCAGTTCACGCGCCAAGGCTGGATTGTTCTCAACAGGTAGGTAGCCTCCTTGCTTGAGTTCTACTTCGACTTCCATATCAAAGGCTGCTGCAACCCCTTCTGCGACTGTCTTGACTCTTTTTTGTACCAAGAGGCTCATTTCCTGAGTCAAGGCGCGAATGGTTCCGTGTAAAAATGCTGTGTCTGTAATGACATTGTTGGTTGTTCCAGCTTGGAAAAGGCCAAAGGTCACCACCGCTCCCTCGATTGGATTAACATTGCGGCTGACAACTGACTGCACCTGGGTTACAAAGTAACTAGCAGCCACCAAGGCGTCATTGGCTTCATGCGGAAAAGCTGCGTGTCCTCCTTTTCCTTTGAAACGAACCTTCACCTCACAGGTCCCTGCAAAGAGAGTGTGTGTATTGGTCGCAATCTGTCCAACCTTCAGATCTGGACGGACATGGAGGCCATAAAATTGGTCTGGTAGCCAGTCCCCAAAAGCACCGTCCTCATACATGAGCATGCCACCGGCTTCATTTTCTTCAGCAGGTTGAAACAGAAAAAGCAGATTATTCTTGGGTTGCTCCTCAAGAGCACGCTCGAGACAGCCCAAAGCAATGGTCATATGAAAATCATGGCCACAGGCATGCATGCGACCTTGGTGTTGAGAAGCAAAAGGTAGACCTGTTTGTTCGACAATAGGCAGACCATCAATGTCTGTTCGCCAACCAATGGTTCGCTCCGGCTGACTTCCCTGCAGGTAGACCAAAATCCCTGTTCGCCAAGTACGAATTTGAACAAAATCCTTGCCCGTAGTCAATTTCTCAATCACATCCAGCAAATAAGCCTGAGTCTTGAATTCCTCCAAGCCAATCTCTGGAATCTGGTGTAAATCTCGTCTAGTCTGAATCAAATCTAACATCTATCGATCCTCCTTTTGATAGAAGAAAGAGGCTGGAAGAAGTATCCGCCTCTTTTTATTTTTACAAGGTACGAAGCGCATCCTCAAGCGCTGTTTTTTGTTGGGTTTGGGCATCAATTTCTTTGATGATACGAGCCGGAACACCTGCCACTACCACGTTTTCTGGAACATCTTGGGTAACAATAGCTCCTGCTGCAACAACTGAACCACTACCGATTTGGACTCCTTCGATAACCACTGCATTGGCACCGATAAGAACATTGTCTCCGACACGGACTGGCTCAGCGCTAGCTGGCTCAATCACACCCGCCAAAACTGCACCTGCACCAACGTGGCTGTTTTTTCCAACAATAGCGCGACCACCAAGGATGGCACCCATGTCAATCATGGTTCCAGCACCGATTTCAGCACCAATATTGATAACAGCTCCCATCATGATAACAGCATTGGCACCAATTTCAACCTGGTCACGTATAATAGCACCTGGCTCGATACGAGCGTTGATAGCACGTTTATCTAACAAAGGAACTGCAGAATTACGAGCATCTTGCTCAACAACATAGTCTTGATTTTCTACCAAACCATCAAGAAGCGGAGCGACATCCTTCCAGTCTCCAAATAGAACATTTCCTAGTTTGACAACAGAGCTAGGTACAGCAGTTGCAAGTTCTCCCTCAAAGGTTACTTTGACACTGGTTTTCTTTTCAGCATTGGCGATAAATTGGATAATTTCTTGAGCGTTCATTTTTGTAGCAGTCATAGGTGCCTCCTGGTTCGTTATAATGATACCTATTCTACCAAAAAAGGCTTCAAATTTGAAGCCTCAACTATCAAATAATCATCTTTACTGGGCTTGTTTTGCTTCTTCTACAGATAAAAAAATCATCGGAACGATAATCAACACCATAGCTAAGGCCAAAAAACCATCCATGACCAATCCCAAAAAAAGAACACTTAATAAAGCTGAAGAGAGCGGTTCGCTAGCACTCACCACCGATACAACCAGCGGGGAAACGAGTGACACAGCCTTCATAGATAGGAAGAAAGCAAAAGCAGTTCCAAACACAGCAATCGTTAGACAAATCAGCACACTTACCAGATCCACTTGAAAACTTATCTGATAAATAGGGTAAAGGAAATTACTAAAGAGCCCTGCCAGAATCATCCCCCAACCAACAGTCGGAACAAATCCGTAGCGCCGTGCAAAACGCTGAGGAAGGATAACATTAAACATGACCCCTACTGCACTGAGCAAACCTGTTACTAGAGCCAAAGGTGTCATGGATAACTGGGACAAATCCCCTTTTGTAGCCATCAAAAAAACACCTAGCATGGCAATCAAAACATAGAAAACAGCTGTAATCGAAGCTTTCTTTTGGTAAATGATTCGATTGTAAAACAGGATAAAAACAGGGCTGATAAATTGCAAAATGGTCGCCGTCGTCGCATTGGAATACTCAACACAGAGGTAAAAGAAAAACTGCACAGAAAAAATACCTAGAATAGCATAGGCTAAGAAAGGTAGATAATTTTTCTTATCACGCCAGATGTCCAACAAGCGGCTACGCAACTGAAAAGCAGATAAACCTAAAACCAAACTCCCCGCCACTAGTAAACGCATAGAAGTAATCCATCCAGAAGACACTGGATAATGAGTGAAAAAATACTCTCCTAAAATTCCACAAATCCCCCAGATTAGGCCTGAGAGTAGCGAGTATACTGTTTCCTTAACAATCTTTTTCTGATAATGATTCATATTATTATTGTAACACGAAACCAACAAAGAAAAAAGTAGCAACAAGGAGAAATTACTAACCTTGCTACTACTCTTTCTTAACGATTAAATAGACGTGAACGTCCTGACGAACCACTTTGAGTGTTGTTGTTCGAATTTGCCCCTGAGCTACTGCTTGAACTTGATCCGGGTCCACTGCTTGAACTTGGAGGAGTCACTGCTGGAATGCTTCCTAGAATATTCTTCCATGCGTTCAGATAATCTGCATCGCTTCCTCCAATAGCAAAGCGATAGGTGGTCACTGGGGCACCTTCTTTAGTAGCCCAGTAGCTCGTTACTGTTGATCCAGAAACTTCTATTTCTTTTCCATTGATGGAAACCTTACCCGGTTTTTGTCCTGTAGAACGAAGAACTTGTGACTTAGTCACACTTGGGTCAAGATTAAAGCGATCATTTCCCCATATTCCAGGCTCGGCTTCCTGGATAGCATTGACCAAGTGAGCCATATAATTAGAGTTATTGGAATAACCAGCTCCACGTGATAGTGAATGATTATTATCATGCCCAATCCATCCACCTAGAGTTAATCTAGGTGTCGAAAGCATGAGCCACATATTTTCATCTTCATTAGTCGTACCAGTTTTTCCGATCCAGTCAGCACGAGCAAGACCTGGATTGATAGAAGCCAAGTCGGTCTGGAAGCTAGAAGTAATCCGAGATGAAATGACATCCCGAAGGAGACTTTGCATGATGGTTGCTGTCGCTTTTGAATAAACTTGGACAGGCTCATCCTTGTGCTCGTATACCACTCGACCATCCGTTGACTCGATCTTCGTGATCATATGTTTCTTATGGTAAACTCCGTTGTTGGCCAGAGTTTGATACCCGTTGGTATGCTGGGCAACTGTAACGTCAATCCCCCCACCCATCGGTAAACTTTCAATCCCATATTCTGGGATTTCGTAACCCATTTTTTCCATATAGCCTTTGACATCAACACCCTTCTCTCGAAGCGTACGATAAGTCCAGTAGGCTGGGATATTCCATGAGTAGTTAAGGGCTTCTCCCAATGTCATCATGCCGGTACCAGGACTATTGACATGCATGATGGGATTACCGTTTGAAAAGTTGGTTGGATAGTTTGACAAGATACTTGCACTTCCCATCAAACCTTGGTCAATAGCGATACCATAGGCCAATATAGGTTTCGTGGTTGAAGCTGGAGAACGCTTAGTATCGATAGCGTGATTGTTCTGATTTTCTTGATAATTACGACCACCAACAAATCCAAGGATAGCTCCCGTTTGGTTGTCCATGAGGACATTCCCCACCTCAGGCTGGCCTGTCGAATCATCTAGCAAATAGCCGTAGGTCGCAACCGCATTTTGCATCGCAGCATGAACATTTTTATTGATAGTTGTCGTAATCTTATATCCACCATTTTCAATTTCCTTAGTGGCTAAATCACGATAGGATTTCTGAATGGACTCATTCTTTAATTCTTGCGCAGAAACATTATCTCGTTGGACGAGGTAGTCGTACATACGATCAGTAGCTTCTGCCAAGGTTGCATAGTAGAGATAGTCACGCGAAGTACCACTAACACTACCGGATGGTAAGAAGTCTTTCTTAAAGTCATAATCTTTGTACTTATCGTAGTCTTCCCGACTTAGAGCTCCTGTCCGGTACATGTTGTAGAGGACATCCTTGGCACGCTTAATTCCCAAAGCCATGTCCTCATCACTCTTCATGCTACCATCAGATTCATAAGGAGAATAACTGATTGGACTCTGGGGCAAACCTGCGATAAAGGCAGCTTGAGGTATTGTCAAATCCGATGCATTGACTCCAAAAATTCCCTCTGCAGCCTGCTGGGCACCTGCAATATTTTGGCCCTTGTGATTGCGTCCAAAAGGAGCAATATTAAGGTAGGTTGTTAAAATCTCATCCTTGCCCATGGCCCGTTCTAAAGCCAAGGCATCAATAATTTCTTTGGCCTTACGAGCCAGAGTGGGAGCATCCCCCACCACTTGCTGCTTGATGACCTGCTGCGTCAAGGTCGAACCACCACTAGACGATCCCAAACCGACAAAGGTTCCCAGAGTCGCACGAATAACGGCCTTAGGCACAACTCCCTTATGCTCATTGAAATGCTCGTCCTCTGTCGCAATGATAGCCTTCTTGAGATTATCTGAGATAGCCTCCGAAGCGACTGATGTGCGCAATAAATCTCCTTCAATTGAAGCGATGGTACTTCCGTCAGCATAGGTAATTTCTGAGATAGAGGCAATATCCTTCACTTGTTTGACCAATTCCTCTGTTTGAGGCACCTTGGCCTTGTCAAATAGTGCAACCCCATAGCCCATGGCCACACCCGCTCCCAAAAGACCTCCGATAAAGGCTAAGATAAATAGAGTGTTGAAGGTCACTTTAAAAGCACTCAAAATCTTAGCAAGAATGGATCCTACCCTTTTGAGTTTGTTAGAAGAAGCTACTTTCTTATCAGTATTTTTACTTGCTTGTTTTTTCTTCCATTTGGCAGTTAGTTTCTGGAAAAAATGCAGCATTTTTGTTTTTAATTCATCAATTCTTTTTTTCATGAATGTCCTCACTTTCTCTATTATACCATAAAAGGGAAACTTTCAATAAAATAGCCACTTTCTTCCCTATTCTACTAGGCTATTGCCCAAGTTTGTGATACAATAGGTAGAAACAATATTTTAAAAAGGAGAAAAGACATATGCACATTTTTGATGAGCTAAAAGAGCGTGGTTTGATTTTTCAAACGACTGATGAAGAAGCTTTGCGTAAAGCCCTAGAAGAAGGTCAAGTTTCTTATTATACTGGCTACGACCCAACTGCTGACAGCCTTCACCTAGGTCACCTTGTCGCAATCTTGACCAGTCGTCGTTTGCAATTAGCAGGTCACAAACCTTATGCGCTCGTTGGCGGTGCTACAGGTCTCATCGGAGATCCGTCCTTCAAAGATGCTGAGCGTAGTCTCCAAACAAAAGACACAGTAGATGGCTGGGTCAAGTCTATCCAAGGACAACTTTCTCGTTTTCTTGACTTTGAAAATGGGGAAAACAAAGCTGTCATGGTCAACAACTACGACTGGTTTGGCAGCATCAGCTTCATTGACTTCCTCCGTGATATCGGAAAATACTTCACTGTCAACTACATGATGAGCAAGGAGTCTGTGAAGAAACGGATCGAGACAGGGATTTCTTACACTGAGTTTGCCTACCAAATCATGCAAGGGTATGACTTCTACGTCCTTAACCAAGAGCACAATGTAACCCTTCAAATCGGTGGTTCTGACCAATGGGGAAATATGACTGCAGGTACCGAATTGCTTCGTCGTAAGGCTGACAAGACTGGTCACGTGATCACTGTGCCACTCATCACAGATGCGACTGGTAAGAAATTTGGTAAGTCTGAAGGAAATGCTGTTTGGCTCAACCCTGAAAAGACTTCTCCATACGAAATGTACCAATTCTGGATGAATGTCATGGATGCTGACGCTGTTCGCTTCTTGAAGATTTTTACTTTCTTGTCATTAGACGAGATTGAAGACATCCGCAAACAATTCGAAGCAGCACCACACGAACGCTTGGCTCAAAAAGTCCTCGCTCGTGAAGTCGTGACTCTTGTCCACGGAGAAGAAGCTTACAAAGAAGCCCTCAACATCACTGAGCAACTCTTTGCTGGAAACATCAAAAACCTTTCTGTCAAAGAACTCAAACAAGGACTTCGTGGAGTGCCAAACTACCAAGTACAAGCAGACGAAAATCACAACATCGTTGAACTTCTTGTATCTTCTGGCGTGGTTAACTCAAAACGCCAAGCCCGTGAAGACGTCCAAAACGGTGCCATCTACATCAATGGCGACCGCATCCAAGACCTTGACTATGTCTTGAGTGACTCAGATAAGCTTGAGAACGAACTCACTGTTATCCGCCGTGGTAAGAAAAAATACTTCGTCCTTACATATTAAAAAGAAGACTGGAGGCATTTGCCATCCAGTCCTTTTTTTGCTAGACTAAAACTATGAATACAAACCTTAAACCCAAACTCCAGCGCTTTGCTGTTGCTAGCGCCTTTGCCTGCCCTATCTGTCAAGAAAATCTAACCTTGATCGAAACCAGTCTCAAGTGCAACAACCGCCATTCTTTTGACTTGGCAAAATTCGGCTATGTCAATCTAGCTCCTCAAATCAAGCAATCTGCCAACTACGACAAGGAAAACTTCCAGAACCGCCAAGAAATCCTAGAAGCTGGCTTTTATCAGGCTATCTTAGAAACCATCTCAGACCTGCTTGCAAGACTAGAAACTGCCAAAACTATCTTGGATATCGGTTGTGGCGAAGGTTTTTATTCTCGTAAACTCCAAGAAAGTCATTCTGACAAAACCTTCTATGCCTTTGATATTTCAAAAGATTCCGTTCAAATCGCTGCCAAGAGCGAACCCAACTGGGCGGTCAACTGGTTTGTCGGTGACCTAGCTCGCCTTCCTATAAAAGACGCTAGCATGGATATCCTGCTTGATATCTTTTCGCCTGCCAACTATGGTGAATTTCGCCGCGTTTTATCCAAAGACGGTATTTTAATCAAGGTCATCCCAACTGAAAATCACCTCAAAGAAATCCGTCAAATGGTGCAGGACCAGCTGACAAAGAAGGACTATTCTAATCAAGATATCAAGGAACATTTCCAGGAACACTTCAGCATCCAATCTAGCCAAATAGCTTCCCTAACAAAGCATATCACAGCAGAGCAACGCCAAGCCCTGCTTGCCATGACACCCTTACTCTTTCACGTTGATCATACCAAGATTGACTGGAGCCAACTGACAGAGATTACCATTGAATCAGAGATTCTGGTTGGGAAAGCACGGTAAATAAAACTTTTAGATAAGACAAAACCCGCACCCTTGATTGAGGTGCGGGTTTGATTTTTGTAAAAAAACAGCGAGTTAACTTTCCCCATTTTCACTTGCAACCAACTGATCCCACTTGAGATTTTCTTTACTAACTGTATCTTGAATAGCGTTTGAAAACTCTCCTTTTATCTCTGCATCAATTTGATTATTAACAAAATTAATCTCTTTCTTTGTATTTGTACCTATTTCCTTCGCTTCTTTGTCAAATTTCTGAATAATCCGAACCGTAGCCCGTTTTTTAGCTGGCACATACAAGGTTCTTATGATGTTTTTTTCTAATTCCTTCTCAATTTTACTATAAGCTTCAAAAGAGCGTAACTGATCCATTCCCCAGTCATAAGCTCCGTGTATAGCACCCTCTACTTCTCTCACACCTGGAATATGCTCCCTAGCAAAATCATTGATATCAGAAATTTTTTTATTGATGTTGTCCATTCTATCTGAAGCGAAGTCATAAATTCCAGTACCGACACTTCAAATAATCCCATCCGTTTCCCTCCTATTTTTCATCTGACTGACATAACCTTAGTTCACTAGAAAGTTGCTCAATAACTGCCTCTTGCTTTCTAGACTTTTTCTTATAGCTATCTTCTAAGTCGTCATATTTTCTTTCTAGTTCGCGTTGCCGAGTTTTAAACTCCTCTTCATTCACCATCCTATATCGGCGAATAGTCTCCACTGCAGCATCCAACATATCCTCAGTCGCATCCGGTATTTTTGAATAAGCTGATAAAATAATAGAATGCTTTTCATCAAATCTTTGGTTTAAACCTCTATAAAAATCTCCCAAAAAATTCCACTTAGTATCCAACTCATTCTTTGATTGCCGATATTCATCGTCTATCTTGTAAAGTTCTTCTTGAGCGTCCACTAATTTAGATCTAATCTTACTCCACTTATCCATGGGCAATTAATCCTTGTAATTCTGTATCTTTCTGAACGGTTTGTTCAATTCCTGACTTAATCTTTGTCTCTAAACTTGCAAATGAAGTAGCTACCGTCTTCGCGGTCTTTTTAACAGTTCGACAATGACTATCTACCGCTTCAACAATAGTTCCATAGTTGATATTGCTTTCATTGTAAGTTTCTCGAACTTCATCTGAGGATAGGAGAAAACCGAATGGTACATCTCCGAGGCTTTTATACACGGTCAGAGCCTTATCGACTGCACTTGTCCCTTTTGCACCTATCAAATCAACCGTTGCATTAGAAGTAGTCGACAATCCGCTAGCAACAACCAGAGCCTGCTCTGAGTCCAGCGCGATGAGTTCTGCCTTGGACAAGCCATTTGGAGAAGCCGTACCGATGTCATTGACTTTAAAGCGATCTTTCTTGCTCTGCACACGTTTTAGGCCTTGATCCGTATTTCTTTTCATGTTATCCATCGCAATCGTATACTTGATATCACCAGCGACTGCCCGCAAATCCTCCATCATGTGACCGCCTGAATCGGGAATGACATACTCTTTCCCTACATAAACTCCACCAACCAGATCAGATATATTATTCAGAGGGTCTTGCTTTGTCGTAATACGTGTGATGTTTCCCGTAAAACTAGCCTTGTCACTCTCTATCGCTGCTATATTTTTAGCAGAAAAAATACTCAGGCCAGCAGGGATATAGAGAGGCGCAGCATTGTAGACGATGGTTTCCGGAGCGTTGTATTTGAGTGCGACACGCTGAGCGACATTCCCACCCAAGGAGTGGCCTGTCAAGATAACATCTTCTGGATTTAAGCCGTTCTTTTTTAGAACATCCTCATAAAACTGATAAGCCGAATCATAGTGATGCCCCGTACCAAAGGCGATACTAAGCCCATCGGTCTTGATCGCGTCGTTTACTAAGTCACTATCAGGGTTGGTTCCTGTAAAAGCAATGATGGTCTTTCCACTTGACTTATCTTTAAAGGCAACCCCACTCGTCCCTGTATCAGGATCACGAAAGCTGGATAGATATGTGAAATTCTCGGGCATTACAACATTTTCTTGCTTCGAATATTCTCTTAATAAATTTTTTGTCCCTTCGACCCCTTTGATTCTAGCTTTTTCAAATTCATAGCTTAATTGAGAAGCATCTAGCGTTGGGTTACTCCCATCCAAAATTTTAAGAGCCATCATTCCTCCTCGTTTTTCTTCTCTAAAATAACTTCAGAATAATATGAATAGTAGTAATCATTCTTATCACGAAATTCCAATGAGTAACCAAAGTCATTTTTATGAATTGTCTCATAAAAAATATTTACTGACATATCTAAATCATTACCACCATTCAACCCCATATACTGTTCCACCATTTTATTGTTCAATTGATAAGTAATAGTTGCTGAACCAGTTTCAGGACTATATGATTTTTGTTTTACTTTCAATTTTTTTAACTCTTCTTTTGAAATTGTGAACAACTGTACTAATAATTTGGGGTGTTTTAAGTTCATAATTTTTTCATCACTATTACTCGCTAGATGAAGACTTCCGTTTTTATAGTACACTTTTTCTTGAACTAAAACTTCTTCTTGTAAATGACCTTTTGAATCCGTTGTCGAACTTCGTTTAACCAATTCTCCTGTTATTTCCTTATTATATGGGCTTCCATTCAAGGTTATTTCAAAACTAATCGAAGGGCTATCCTCTGTTTCTTGTCTAGATTCAGTACTAATAATCTGAAACCCATCCGGAAACTTTTCAAACAAATCTTCCAGATTCTCCGTCGGATAAACCTTGCTGAGCTCAGCGGCCTTTCCTTCAATAAATTGTCGACTACTCTTTAGACTACATCCAGCTAACACCATCATTCCAAACCCTCCTACTAACATCATCATTGCAATTTTTTTAAACATGGATTGCTCCTCCTCTCAGAATCCAAGATGGTCACTTCATTATACCAGTTTTAAGCTTCTGATTCAATCTAAGTACCAATCAAATGATTCAAATAATGCCCCGTCCCAAAGGCGATACTAACACCATCGGTCTTGATCGCGTCATTGTAAAAGTCACTATTAGGGTTGGTTCCTGTATAGGCAATGATGGTTTTTCCACTTGGCTTATCTCTAAAGGCAACCCCACTCGTCCCTGTATCAGGATCACGGAAACTGGATAGATACTGAAAATTCTCGGGCATGATTTTATTTTCGGTATCAGAATACTTATCCAATACCTCTCTATCTGTTGCTCCCTTAATCCTAGCTTTTTCAAATTCATAAGACAAATCCGAAGCATCAAGTGTTGGATTCGTCCCATCTAGAATAACTGGCGGTGTTTTTTCACTCATATTTTTACCTCGTAGTGCTTCTTTACACAAATTTATTACTTTAGCAGAAATATAACTTTAGTAACCTTCAATTAATTCTGTATGAGAGTTATGACCATCTTTAATATCTAAAGTATAGCTATAAGCCTTGCTTTCAACCGTCTCATGCATAATATAAATAATCATTTTTAATTCTTTATCCTGCTCCACTCCCATGTAGGTGTTTAAAATAGGATCCGATAGAGTATAGTCAATGTCTGCACTCCCAGTTTCATAGCTATAACCTTTTCCTCCCATTTTTAATTTGGATAGACTGTCTTTATTAATCGTAAATTCTTGGAGCAGTAATGTTGGGCTTTTTATTTTGATATTCGCTGTTGGATCTTTTAATTGAATTTTACCATCTTGATAAATGACTTCACCCTTATATACAAACCTTTCACTACGCTTCTCATCTTGATCAAAACTAACTTGCTTCTCTGATATTGTACCTGAAATCTGTCTAGTTTGAGAATTTCCATTTAAACTGATTGATTGGAGCTTGTACCCACTTTCTTCATATTCGTATAAATCCTTTGAGGTAATCTGAAACCCATCCGGAAACTTCTCAAACAAATCTTCCAGATTCTCCGTTGGATAGACCTTGCTTAATTCCGCAGCCTTTCCTTCAATAAATCTTCGGCTACTTTTTCCAAAACAACCTGTCAATGTCAACAGCATTATTCCCAAAAGTACCACTGTGAGTGCTAGTTTTTTCATCATAAATTACCCCTCTTCTTTATCCGATTCAGTCTAATTAACAATAGTATACCTGTTTTTCCTCTGTTGTGCTAGCATTTTAACGGGATGAACAAATTTCTATTAAAGTCTCAAATCGTTTATAGCTAAAAACAAAAAACGCATCTTTTTAGATGCGTTTTTTATAATCTAATGCAAAGAATCTTAGTTCAAGTGCCAGATATCTTCGTTGTACTGAGCGATTGTACGGTCAGATGAGAAGAATCCTGCTTTGGCAATGTTAACGATGACTTTATCCAACCATGCGTCACGGTCTTCGTAGTCAGCAAGCATTTGCTCTTTGACTTTGATGTAGTCTTCCAAGTCAAGGAGAGTCATGAACCAGTCTTTGTTGATCAATTCGTTGTAAAGGCGTTCCAAGCGCTCTTTCTTACCTACTGCAAGAACAGCATCACTCACGATGAAGTCAACCAATGGTTTGATAGCTTCACGAGCATAGAATTCGCTTGATTTGTATGCTGCTTTTGCGTAAAGGTCGATAACAGTTTCAGAATCTTCACCGAAGATGTAGATATTTTCGTCGCCAACCAATTCAGCGATTTCCACGTTAGCTCCGTCCATAGTACCAAGAGTCAAAGCTCCGTTCAACATGAATTTCATGTTACCAGTACCTGAAGCTTCTTTAGAAGCAAGTGAGATTTGTTCTGAGATGTCACATGCTGGGATGAGGAAGCTTGCTGCAGTAACGTTGTAGTTTTCAACCATTACGACTTGCAAGTGTGGAGCTACAGCTGGGTCGTTTGCAATCACTTCTGACAAGCAAAGGATCAAGTGAATGATATCTTGAGCAATTGTGTAGGCAGGTGCTGCTTTACCACCAAAGAATACTGTGATTGGACGAGCAGGGATGTTACCAGCCTTGATATCAAGGTATTTGTGGATGACATACAAAGCGTTCATTTGTTGGCGTTTGTACTCGTGAAGACGTTTGATCTGGATATCAAAGATAGAGTTTGTATTGATTTCCACACCTTGGTGTTCTTTCAAGTGACGAGCCAATTTACGTTTATTGTGAGCTTTGATGCTTTCCAATTTTTCTTTAACAGCAGCCTTGTCTTCGTATGACAAGAGTTTTTCAAGCTCATCTGCTTCATGGTGCCAACCCTCACCAATAATCTCATCCAAGTAGTGAGACAGTCTTGGGTTGGCATGCATGAGCCAACGACGGAATGTGATACCGTTTGTTTTGTTGTTGAATTTTTCTGGGTAGATGTCGTAGAAAGCTTTCAACTCTGAATTCTTCAAGATCTCAGTGTGGAGTGCTGCTACCCCGTTAACACTGTATCCGTAGTGGATATCCATGTGAGCCATGTGTACACGGTCGTTTTCATCAATGATTTGAACAGCTGGGTCTTTGTATTCTGCTTTCACACGACGGTCCAATTCTTCGATGATTGGTACCAAGTGAGGAACCACTTCTTGCAAGAATTCAAGAGGCCATTTTTCAAGGGCTTCAGCAAGGATTGTGTGGTTAGTGTAGGCAGTCATGCTACGAACGATAGAGATTGCTTCATCAAGTTCGATACCACGCGCAGTCAAAAGACGGATCAATTCAGGAATCACCATTGATGGGTGAGTATCGTTGATTTGTACAACTGCGTAGTCTGCAAGGTCATGCAAGTTGCTTCCTTTTTCGATTGCTTCGTCAATGATCAATTGCGCACCGTTTGACACCATGAAGTATTGTTGGAAGATACGGAGCAATTCACCTTGCTTGTCGCTATCATCTGGGTAAAGGAAGAGAGTCAAGTTGCGAGCGATATCTGTCTTGTCAAAGTTGATACCATCTTCGATGATAGAAGAATCAACTGAATCCAAGTCAAACAAACGCAAGCGGTTTTTAGTAGCTGTCTTGTAACCAGGTACATCGATATCGTAAAGAGTAGATGTCAATGTGAAGTGTGCAAATGGCACTTGGTAGCTACGGCTTGAGCGTACCAACCAGTTTTGCTCTGTCAACCAAGCGTTAGGAATCGTTTCTTGTTGGTTGTTTTTAAGAACTTGTTGGAAAAGACCAAAGTGGTAGTTCAAACCAACACCATCACCATTCAAACCAAGTGTAGCGATTGAGTCGATAAAGCAGGCTGCCAAACGTCCCAAACCACCGTTACCAAGTGATGGTTCCAATTCTACTTCTTCGATTTCGATCAACTCTTTACCTGCAGCTGCAAGTTCTTTTTTCACATCGTCGTAAAGACCAAGGTTAATCAAGTTATTTGACAAGAGTTTACCGATCAAGAACTCAGCTGAGATGTAGTAAACTTTTTTCTTACCAGTGTTGACTGGTTTTTGGCTGCTTGCAAGTTTGCTGTAGTTAAGAAGAGCAAGGTAAAGCTCTTCATTGCTACATTCTGCAATGGTTTTATTGTAACGTTTTTGTACAAATTCGTTTAATGGTAACATGTTTATGTGTCTCCTGATATTGTCTTATTTTTTCTTTAATTCTACCAAATTTTCATTGATTCGGCGATAAATTGTAGTCAAGTCAAGCAAAGTTTCTTCAACAGCTGGTGTCAATTGATCTGCTGTCATGCGCCATGACCAGTTCCCACCAAGAGTAGATGGGAAGTTCATACGAGCTGACTCATCTAGCTCTAGCAAGTCTTGCATGGTTGCAATAGCCATGAAGCTAACAGATGAAAAGACTGTGCGAAGCATTGCGTGTGGCACTGTTTCGTACTCTTTACGGTTCGTGTAACGAGCCATGTATTCACGAGTTGGATCGTCAATCTCATTACGGTACCAACCAAGGACCGTATTGTTGTCGTGTGTTCCTGTGTACATAACAGAGTTGGCAGGTGCCAAGTGTGGGCTATCGATACTTTCGTCTTCTGGATTGAAGGCGAATTGAAGAATCTTCATTCCTGGGAAGCCAGTGCGTTCACGCAACTCGATGACTTCATCTGTCATGAAACCAAGGTCTTCTGCGATGATGTTTAGCTCACCAAGCTCTTCCTTAACGGCTGCGAAGAGTTTGTACCCTGGACCTTTCACCCATTTACCAGGTGCTGCTGTATCGGAACCAGCAGGAATTTCCCAGTAAGATTCGAAACCGCGGAAGTGGTCGATACGAACGATATCGTAGATTTTGAAGCTTTCGCGCAAGCGTTCAATCCACCATTTGTAACCGTCTTTGTCCATTGCTTCCCAGTCATAGATTGGGTTGCCCCAAAGCTGACCAGTTGCAGAAAACTCATCTGGTGGGCATCCTGCAATGCAAGTTGCTTTACCATTGGCATCTGTCTTGAAGAGGTGTGGATTTGCCCACATGTCGCTTGAATCTTCCGCTACGTAGATAGGCATGTCCCCAACGATTTCGATGTGGTTATCGTTAGCGTAAGCTTTCAATTTCAACCATTGTTGGAAGAAGAAGTATTGAGTCACACGGTGGTAAACCAACTTGTCTGCCAATTTCTCACGGTAGCTTTCAAGCGCTGAAGCTTTACGGGCACGAGCATCTGCATCTGGCCATTCTGTCCAAGCAAGATTGTCAAAATGCTCTTTGATCGCCATATACTCAGCGAAGAGTTCAAGCCATGATTGGTTGTCTTTAGCAAACTTCTCAAAATCTTTGACATCTCCCACTTCCAAGAAGCGTTTAACTGCTTTTTCTAAAAGCGGACGACGTGCGTAGTAAATCTTCGCATAATCAACTTCAGATGCATCGCTACCAAAGTCAACACCTTTAAGATCACTGGCTTCGAGCAAGCCTTGCTCTACCAAAATATCAAGGTCGATAAAATGCGTATTTCCAGCAAAGGCCGAGAATGATTGGTATGGAGAATCTCCATAGCTTGTTGTCCCGAGAGGGAGGATTTGCCAGTAACGTTGCTTCGTACGAACCAAGAAATCAACGAAATCATAGGCAGTTTGGCCAAATGATCCAATCCCGTATGCTCCTGGCAGAGAAGAGATGTGCATCAACACACCACTTTGACGTTTTTTCATAATAGCACCTCATGTGTTTGTTATAAAACGTTGCGCAATCAAGGCGCAAACGTTTGCGTTGATTTAAGTATAACGCATTTCAAAAACAAATGCAAGCGGTTTTAAAAAATTTTTTTGAATTATTTTAATCAAACAAAACTTGTTCCCACTGATATTTTATGAAATAAGCGAAAAAATTTTAAAGATTTTCTGATTTAAGGTAACTCATTCTTAATATCTGCTCTATTTTCTGAAAACCGAGCCGAATTTACGCAATCGTTTTCCTAATATATTTTTAATTCAAAAAAAACATTTATTTTAAGATCTTTCCTATATAAGGGCTTTAACAAATGTTTGAAACCTTAAAATTTTTTTAAAAAACTTTTGAAAAAAGCTTGCAACCGTTTTCTATTTGTGCTATAATAGGCTCATAAAAGAAAACGTTTGCGTTTTCTAAATAAATTATACTGTTATTCTTTAGGAGGAATACACTATGTCATCTAAATTCATGAAGAGCGCTGCTGTGCTCGGAACTGCTACTCTCGCTAGCTTGCTCTTAGTAGCTTGCGGAAGCAAAACTGCTGATAAAGCTACTGATGCTAGCTCATCTGAAGCAATGGAAGCAAAAGAACTCACTGTATATGTAGACGAGGGATACAAGAGCTATATTGAAGAGGTTGCTAAAGCTTATGAAAAAGATTCTGGAGTAAAAGTTACTGTTAAAACTGGTGATGCCCTAGGAGGTCTTGATAAACTTTCCCTTGACAACCAATCTGGTAATGTCCCTGATGTTATGATGGCACCATACGATCGTGTGGGTAGCCTGGGTTCTGACGGACAACTTTCAGAAGTGAAATTGAGCGATGGTGCTAAAACAGACGACACAACTAAATCTCTTGTAACGTCTGCTAATGGTAAAGTTTACGGTGCTCCTGCCGTTATCGAGTCACTCGTTATGTACTACAACAAAGACTTGATAAAAGAAGCTCCAAAAACTTTTGCTGACTTAGAAAACCTTGCTAAAGATAGCAAATATGCCTTTGCTGGTGAAGATGGCAAAACTACTGCCTTCCTAGCTGACTGGACAAACTTCTACTACGCTTACGGACTTCTTGCTGGTAATGGTGGTTACGTATTTGGTCAAAACGGTAAAGATCCTAAAGATATCGGACTTGCAAACGAAGGTTCAATTACAGCTATCAACTATGCTAAATCTTGGTATGAAAAATGGCCTAAAGGTATGCAAGATACTGAAGGTGCTCCAAACTTAATCCAAACTCATTTCCAAGAAGGTAAAACAGCTGCTATCATCGACGGACCTTGGAAAGCTCAAGCCTTTAAAGATGCTAAAGTAAACTACGGAGTTGCGACTATCCCAACTCTTCCAAATGGAAAAGAATATACTGCATTCGGTGGTGGTAAAGCTTGGGTCATTCCTCAAGCCGTTAAGAACCTTGAAGCTTCTCAAAAATTTGTAGACTTCCTTGTTTCAACTGAACAACAAAAAGTATTATATGATAAGACTAACGAAGTCCCAGCTAATACTGAGGCTCGTTCATACGCTGAAGGTAAAAACGATGAGTTGACAACAGCTGTTATCAAACAGTTCAAGAACACTCAACCACTACCAAACATCTCTCAAATGTCTGCAGTTTGGGATCCAGCGAAAAATATGCTCTTTGAAGCTGTAAGTGGTCAAAAAGATGCTAAAACAGCTGCTAACGATGCTGTAACATTGATCAAAGAAACAATCAAACAAAAATTTGGTGAATAAAAAATTTGTTCAAGGGGGGTGGAATTCAAATCCCCCTTTGAATTTATAGATACGCCTATTATCATACGCACGTATCTTACGATCGAATCCGAGTTTTATCTCGCATCCTATGAAAGGAGTAATCATGGAAAAACAACAGCCTCGCAAAGCAGCCTTGCTGTCAATCATTCCTGGTTTAGGACAAATCTATAACAAACAAAAAGCTAAAGGATTTATTTTTCTTGGTGTTACTGTTCTATTTGTTCTGTATTTTCTAACACTTGCAAGCCCTGAATTGAGCAATTTGATCACTCTTGGTGACAAACCAGGTCGTGATAATTCCCTATTTATGCTGATTCGTGGTGCCTTCCATTTAATCTTTGTAGTCGTTTACTTGCTCTTTTACATCTTTAATATCAAGGATGCACATACGACTGCTAAACGTATCAATAACGGTATTCCTGTGGCTCGTACCTTCAAGGACATGATTAAAGGAATTTATGAGAATGGATTCCCTTACCTCTTGATCATTCCATCTTACGTTGCCATGACCTTCGCGATTATCTTCCCAGTTATCGTAACCTTGATGATTGCCTTTACCAACTATGACTTCCAGCACCTACCACCAAACAAATTGTTGGACTGGGTTGGTTTGACGAACTTTACGAACATCTGGAGTTTGAGTACCTTCCGTTCTGCCTTTGGTGCCGTTCTTTCTTGGACCATTATCTGGGCTTTATCTGCTTCTACCTTGCAGATCGTCATTGGTATCTTTACAGCAATCATTGCCAACCAACCATTTATCAAAGGAAAACGTATCTTTGGTGTTATTTTCCTTCTTCCTTGGGCAGTTCCAGCCTTCATCACTATCTTGACATTCTCAAACATGTTTAATGATAGTGTCGGTGCTATCAACACCCAAGTCTTGCCTCTTTTGTCTAAGGTTCTTCCTTTCCTTGATGGGGCTCTTATCCCTTGGAAAACAGACCCAACTTGGACAAAAATTGCCTTGATTATGATGCAAGGTTGGCTTGGATTCCCATACATCTACGTTTTGACCTTGGGTATCTTGCAGTCTATTCCTAACGACCTCTACGAAGCGGCTTACATCGATGGTGCTAATGCTTGGCAAAAATTCCGCAACATCACTTTCCCAATGATCTTGGCTGTTGCGGCACCTACTTTGATTAGCCAATACACCTTCAACTTTAACAACTTCTCTATCATGTACCTCTTCAATGGTGGAGGTCCTGGTACTGTCGGAGGTGGAGCAGGTTCAACTGATATTTTGATCTCATGGATTTACCGTTTGACAACAGGTACTTCTCCTCAATACTCAATGGCGGCAGCTGTTACCTTGATTATCTCAATCATTGTCATCTCTATCTCTATGATCGCATTCAAGAAACTACACGCATTTGATATGGAGGACGTCTAAGATGAATAACTCAATCAAACTCAAACGTAGACTGACTCAAACCCTCACTTACCTCTACTTGATAGGCCTATCAATTGTCATTATCTATCCACTTTTGATTACCATCATGTCAGCCTTTAAAGCAGGTAACGTCGCAGCCTTTAAACTCGATACTAACATCGACTTCAATTTTGATAACTTTAAAGGACTCTTTACTGAAACCTTGTACGGTACTTGGTACCTCAATACCTTGATCATCGCCTTGATTACCATGGTTGTTCAAACAAGTATCATCGTCCTTGCTGGTTATGCTTACAGCCGTTACAACTTCTTGGCTCGTAAGCAAAGTTTGGTCTTCTTCTTAATTATCCAAATGGTACCAACCATGGCCGCCTTGACTGCCTTCTTCGTTATGGCACTTATGTTGAACGCCCTTAACCATAGCTGGTTCCTCATCTTCCTCTACGTCGGTGGAGGTATTCCGATGAATGCTTGGCTCATGAAAGGTTACTTTGATACCGTGCCAATGTCTCTTGATGAATCAGCAAAACTAGATGGTGCAGGACACTTCCGTCGCTTCTGGCAAATTGTCCTTCCACTCGTTCGCCCAATGGTGGCGGTACAAGCCCTCTGGGCCTTCATGGGACCTTTCGGAGACTATATCCTCTCTAGTTTCTTACTTCGTGAGAAAGAATACTTTACTGTTGCCGTTGGTCTCCAAACCTTCGTTAGCAATGTGAAAAACATGAAGATCGCCTACTTCTCAGCAGGTGCTATCCTCATCGCTCTTCCAATCTGTATTCTCTTCTTCTTCCTACAAAAGAACTTTGTTTCAGGACTTACAAGTGGTGGCGACAAGGGATAATCTATCCCCGCCACCCTTTTTCATTTTGGATCTTGTTGCTAAAGCTGCAGGATTGGACACCCTTCTACAAATCTTATTGAAACCCTCTTTCAATACATAATTGATTTCCTAGACTTGAAATAAAGCACATTTCTCTATATAATAATACTCATATAGAAAACACTTTTAGAAAGATGCCTATGCTTCCATATCCATTCTCGTATTTCTCTAGTATCTGGGGATTTCGCAAACCCCTATCAAAACGTTTCGGTCTCAACTGGTTTCAGCTTCTCTTTACGAGCATTTTCCTCATCAGTTTGTCTATGGTTCCGATTGCCATTCAAAACAGCTCACAGGAAACGTATCCACTGGATACCTTTATCGATAATGTCTATACTCCACTGACAGATGAAGCGATCATGGACTTGTCAGAGAATGCACAAATCGTTGATGGAAAGCTGAACTACTCAGGTACGAAGAATCAACAGCCTTCTCTTTTGATTGGCCCGAGCCAAAGCAAAGAATTGCCAAAGGACTTGCAACTTCATTTTGATACAGAAGAACTCGTCATCAGTAAGGAAAGTAAGGAACTGACTCGCATTCGCTACCACGCGATTCAAACGGAGAGTTTCCAGAGTAAGGAAGATCTAACCCAGGCCATTTCTAAAGATTGGTACCAACAAAATCGGGTCTATATCAGTCTCTTTCTCGTTCTTGGTGCTAGCTTCCTCTTTGGATTGAATTTCTTCATTGTCTCTCTTGGAGCTAGTCTTCTCCTTTATATCACCAAAAAATCACGCCTCTTTTCATTTAGGACTTTTAAAGAGTGCTATCATTTTATCTTGAACTGTTTAGGATTACCAACTCTGATTACGCTTATTTTGGGACTTTTTGGCCAAAATATGTCAACCCTTATCACTGTACAAAACATTCTTTTTGTTCTTTATCTGGTCACTATTTTTTACAAGACACATTTCCGTGATCCAGATTACCATAAATAGGAGATTTTTATGCCCGTGACGATTAAAGATGTGGCTAAGGCAGCAGGTGTCTCACCTTCAACTGTTACCCGCGTCATTCAAAATAAATCAACGATTAGTGATGAAACCAAAAAACGAGTTCGTAAGGCTATGAAGGAACTCAACTACCATCCCAACCTCAATGCTCGCAGTCTAGTTAGCAGCTATACTCAGGTTATCGGCCTGGTGCTTCCTGATGACTCGGATGCCTTTTACCAAAATCCTTTCTTCCCATCTGTCCTTCGTGGTATCGCCCAAGTCGCGTCTGAAAACCACTACGCTATTCAGATTGCAACAGGGAAAGATGAGAAAGAACGGCTCAATGCGATTTCTCAGATGGTTTATGGCAAGCGTGTTGACGGTTTGATTTTCCTCTACGCTGAAGAAGAAGACCCTCTGGTCAAGCTAGTAGCCGATGAGCAGTTCCCTTTCCTCATTCTCGGAAAATCTACTTCACCCTTTATCCCTCTTGTTGATAATGACAATGTACAAGCTGGCTTTGATGCGACAGAGTATTTCATCAAAAAAGGATGCAAACGAATTGCCTTTATCGGGGGTACAAAGCGACTCTTCGTAACGCAAGATCGTCTAACTGGCTATGAGTCCGCACTCAAACAACACCAACTTCCAATTGATACCAACTTAACCTACTTTGCGACCGAATTTCTAGAAGAAAAAGGTTATCAGTTCAGTGAACTCCTGTTCAATCACGATCCGCAGATTGATGCTATCATCACAACTGACAGCCTCCTAGCGGAAGGAGTTTGTGACTACATCAGCAAGCATCAGTTAAAGGTTCCTGTCTTGAGTTTCGACTCTGTCAATCCTCGACTTGACCTCGTAGCTTATGTCGATATCAATAGTCTAGAACTTGGGCGGACATCATTTGAGACGATTTTACAGATCATCAATGACGCAAAAAATAACAGACAAATCTGTTACCGCCAGTTGATTGCCCACAAAATTATCGAAAAATAAAGACCAGCCCCAAGGCTGGTCTTTTGAGTATTATTAATTGTCTGTTTCTACGAATCGTCCTAAGATATGGACATTTTCAGATACAGAGACAAAGGCTGTCGGATCAACCTGTTTCATGATGTGTTTAAAATCATTAAACTCTGCTCGTGTGATAACCGTAATCAAGACTGCTTTTCTCTCATGATTATAGGTTCCTTCTGCATCGTGGATCATGGTTGCTCCGCGGTGCAATTTTTTATGGATTTTTGCGATTACCTTGTTAGGATTATTGGTCACAATCATGGCCTGCATGCGTTTTTGCTTGGTAAAGACCGCATCCGTCACACGGCTAGATACAAAGATGGTAATCATAGAGTAGAGGGCGTATTTCCAACCAAAGGTCAATCCTGCTATCAGCATAATGGTCCCATTCACTAAGAAAGAAATACTGCCGACATTTCTCCCTGTTTTCTTTCGAATGGTGAGACTGACGATATCTGTACCTCCGCTAGAAATATTGTTACGGAGTGCAAAACCAATCCCCAAGCCCATGACAACACCCCCAAAAAGGGCATTGATAATGGGATCCTCTGTCAAGGTCACAACTGGTACAATCTGGATAAAGAGGGAACTCATGGATACTGTGATAAAAGTAAAGACCGTAAATTTATGTCCAATTTGATACCAAGCCAAAATCATTAACGGAAAATTAATAGCATAAAAGGTTAGCGATATCGGAATGTAAAACCCAAACCAGTGATTACTCAAGGCAGAGATAATCTGTGCCAGACCCGTCGCGCCGCTGGAGTAAACGTGTCCTGGTTGAAAAAAGAAATTGACTGCTACTGCTGACAAAAAGCCATAAACCAGAGAAGCCGAGACTTTCTCATCATATTTTTCCCGAGAGATACTTTGTAAAACTCGTAAGATTTTTATCTGATAAGCAAAGCGGCGCAGATAATAGCGCCACCGCTTAATTCGTTTTGCTTGTTTCATCTTCTTCTACTTGTAAGCTGAGTTCCTCTAGTTGTTTGAGAGCGACTGTTGATGGAGCTTGTGTCATTGGGTCGGTTGCCTTATTGTTCTTAGGAAAGGCAATGACTTCACGAATATTTTCTTCTCCTGCTAAGAGCATCACAAAACGGTCAAGTCCAATAGCCAAGCCACCGTGGGGTGGGAAACCATAGTCCATGGCTTCAAGAAGGAAGCCAAACTGGTCATTTGCTTCTTCAGCTGAGAAACCAAGAGCCTTAAACATGCGTTCTTGAAGGTCTTTTTGGTTGATACGAAGACTACCACCACCAAGCTCATAACCATTCAAGACGATATCGTAAGCAATGGCACGAACCTTAGCCAAATCACCTTCTAATTCGTGAGCGGTTTCTTCCTGTGGAAGAGTGAACGGATGGTGGGCACTCATGTAACGACCTTCTTCTTCAGACCATTCAAACATTGGCCAATCAACCACCCAAAGGAAGTTGAATTTATCGTTATCAATCAAGTCAAGCTCTTTGGCGATACGGCCACGAAGGGCGCCTAGTGTTGCATTGGCCACTTCAAGCGTATCCGCCACAAATAGAACCAAATCCTTGTCTTCAAGACCAAGTGCTGCAGTCAATTCTGTTTGGATACCAGTCAAGAATTTGGCAACTGGTCCGTTTAATTCTCCATCAACCACCTTGACCCAAGCAAGACCTTTGGCACCATATTGTTTGGCTACTTCAGTCATCTTGTCAATGTCTTTACGTGAGTAGTTATCTGCTGCTCCTTTGACTACAATGGCTTTAACAGCAGGTGCTTCTGAAAAGACTTTGAAATCAACACCTCTAACCACTTCTGTCAAGTCCTGAAGCAACATATCAAAACGAGTATCAGGCTTGTCAGAACCGTAAAGAGCCATCGCATCATCGTATTTCATACGAGGAAATGGAAGCGTCACGTCAATGCCTTTTGTTTCTTTCATCACGCGCGCAATCAAGCCTTCAGTGATATCTTGGATCTCTTGCTCCGTAAGGAAGGATGTTTCCAAGTCGACTTGGGTAAACTCAGGCTGACGGTCTCCACGCAAGTCTTCATCACGGAAACATTTGACGATTTGGTAATAGCGGTCGAAACCAGCATTCATCAAGAGCTGTTTAGTGATTTGTGGGCTCTGAGGAAGAGCGTAGAAATGCCCTTTATTGACACGAGATGGAACCAAATAGTCACGCGCACCTTCTGGCGTTGATTTAGAAAGGAATGGCGTCTCCACATCGATAAACTCCAACTCATCCAAGTAGTTACGGATAGAGTGAGTCACCTTAGCACGAAGTTTGAGATTTTCCAACATCTCTGGACGACGAAGGTCAAGGTAACGGTAACGCAAACGTGTATCGTCATTGGCCTCAATACCATCCTTAATCTCAAATGGTGTTGTTTTGGCTGTATTCAACACTGTCAAAGCTGTCACGTTCAACTCAACTGCACCCGTTGGCAACTTATCATTGGCTTGCTCACGCGCAGCAACTTGTCCAGTCACCTCGATGACAAATTCGCTACGAAGACTTTCAGCTGTTGCCATAACCTCTGCAGAAACTTTTTCAGGGTTGATAACCAACTGCATGATCCCTTCACGGTCACGAAGGTCGATAAAGATCAAACCACCCAAGTCACGACGACGGCCAACCCATCCTTTCAAGGTCATTTCTTGTCCGATGTGTTCCTCACGAACACGACCAGCATACATACTACGTTTCATGTTTTCTCTCCTCTTTTATTCTGTTACTATTTTACCATAAAAGCGCAGGCACTTCATGAAAATCAGCAGAAAAGTTTGATTGCCTTTAGAAATCAAAACGAACAGACAAAAAATCCGATGAAAACGTCATCGGATTCTCTGATTATGATTCTTAACCTTTTTTACGCTTTTCAGCAATCTCAGCTGCCTTTTTAGGTAGAACAATCTCCGTCGCATAAGCCGAAGCAAAGCGCATGATTCCTGCAATAGGTGCAAAAACCACTGCTAGATAGTTGTAAAAGAAGTCGCCTTTAAAGGCATAGGCAAGCCCCCCGATGATAAAGAAGAGAACGACTGCCTGTATCACTGCTAATAAAATTACTCGTTTCATGTGACCTCCTGACTCTATTATAGCATGAGTATCATCAAAAAGCCGATTAAATTATTCAAAGCGTGGAGAGAAATGCTGTAAAGAAGGCCTTTTCGGCTCACATAAGCAAGACCCAAACTCAATCCCAGACTAGCATAGACTAAAAACTGTTGCAAACTACCTGGAAAATGAATCAAGGCAAAAAGCACACTCGATACAAGGAGAAACAGAGCTGTCTGTTTGCTATTGTCCTGCTTAGGAAAGATATAGCGCGCCAAGATTCCTCTAAAGATGAGTTCTTCCGTCAGAGGAGCAAAGACAACGACAGTGAAGAAAGCAAAGATTGGTTGAGATAAGGTCAAATTGCTAGCGATTTGTTGGTTGCGTGATGGATCATTCGGAAGGAAGAATTGAATCCCGAGGTCAAGCAACCAAACAAAGGCAGGGAGCCAAATAAATCGGTTGAATCCTGTCTGTGAAATGCTGACAGGAACTTTCTTATACCATTTATAAATGAAATAAACATAGACTCCTGACAAGGCTGTATAAAGTAGTACAACAGAATATACAGAAGCTCCTAAAGCAAGCGAAGATACCGCTAAACTCTGAATAAAACCATACACAAAGACAAAAGATAGAAAAGCTAGCAGAAACCAGCCAAGGTTTTTAAGTAGTTTCATAAAAGACTCCTATTTGAAATAACGTTTTGTTTTTCGCAATTGTGCAACATTGGTATACAAATGGATGACAACTGCCACGAGCAGAGCAACCAACTGTACTTGTCCTAATACCATAGATAGAACTACTAGGACAACATAGATACCAGGAATGAGGATCTGATTGACCTTGAACAAGATCAAGTAAGCTTCTTCCATTTCAGCCTGTTTTTCTCCCTCATCATAAGTATCGAGGTATTCCAAAATCTCCTTAGGCGTCGCCGTAACAGAAAGTTTGTAGTTACGAATCTTGCTGGTGATTTTTAGACAGTAAGCACCCGCCCAGATACCTAAAACTATCAAAAGTAAGGATGCTGCTGATAGGCCTAAAGCTCCCAAATCTATAAGTAGGCAGGATAGCATACTAATTTGGCAAACATTCCAAGCTACTGTACCATAATCTAAGAAACGATACATAGCAAGGTAGTCTTGCTCATTTCCTTCATCCTCTTCCTCTCTTTGATAATTCTGATAAGCCTGATGGCTTTTTCTAGTGAAATAAAAGGTTAGAATCACCGTAAGCATCCCTAAACCAAGAAAGAATGATTTCAAGGCAACGACTACTTGCTCTTGACTGATACCTAAAGGATTAACACCAAGGAAACCAGCAAATATTGCTAATAAAACACTTGCAAGAAAAATCTTCAGTGCAAAAATGATTTGTTTCTTTTCCATATTTCAACCTCTTTCTAAAATAAGCCAGACAACCATTGACCAAAAGCTTTACCTGATTCGAAGATAGCGGTTAAGCCTTCTGTTCCAAGTGATACCAAAATCAAACAAACAGCAAGTAAGAGAATAGCTTGGTTTCTAGCTTTTTTTGCTCCATCCCCCAAGGGTTCATTGCCAAGCCAACCTGCTAGATAAGCATAGGCTGTAACTGTTAAAATACCAATCTCTGTAGAAGAGAGAAACAACAAGACTGTCACCAAACGAACGATATTGGCTTGAATGTTAAAATAATTTGCTAAACCTGCACAAACACCGGCAAGTTCTTTGTGTTCAGTATCGACTTGAAAACCCGCTAAAAACTCTTTCATAACTTTTCTCCTTTTACGATCTCTTTAAACTTTATCTTTCTCTCTACCCATCTAAAGACTAATAGTAAAACTATGTTAATCCAGAAGAGGTACTTACTTTCAACAATTGTAAACCAACCAAATAGGCTTCCAATCATAACAAAGATATTTGCAATAAACACAAGAATACTAAGATAATAAATCACTTTATACTTGTTCATCACTCATCCTCCTCTAAGCGAAAGACCGATTCGACTGGCTCATGGAATATCTGAGCAATCTTCAGGGCAATGACGATGGATGGGGTGTACTCATCCCGTTCTAGCAAACTGATGGTTTGCCTGGACACGCCAGCTAGTTTGGCAAGTTCGGTTTGATTGAGACCATCGCGAGCTCGAAGCTCTTTTAAACGATTTTTAAGCATTCCTTTCTCCTTTTCTCTTAACTTGCTTACATTGTAATACATCTTTTTCTTTTTGACAAGTATATTTGTCAAAAAGTTTATGATTTTTGTCATTTTGTAAAAGAAAAAGGTCAGGAGTAAGGTCCTGACCAGTTTTAAATACTATTAAAAGCCTAATTTTTCAAAGATTTCTGAGAAGTTTTGGCTGATAGCATCAAGTGACACTTGAACTTCTTCTCGAGTTTGGTTGTTCTTAACTGTCACTTGTCCGCTTTCGACTTCGCTCTCTCCGAGAGTGATGAGGGTCTTAGCCGCAAAGACATCGGCTGACTTGAACTGAGCTTTGAGTTTACGGTTGAGGTAATCACGTTCTGCTTTGAATCCTTGTTGGCGAAGGGCTTGTACCAATTCCAAGGCCTTAACATTTGCTCCTTCACCCAAGACTGCGATATAAATATCTAGAGCGTTTTCGATAGGGAGAGTCACACCTTGCTTTTCAAGGATGAGCAGCAGGCGTTCTACACCAAGTCCAAAACCAAAGCCAGCAGTTTCTGGGCCTCCAAAGTAAGCAACCAAGCCATCGTAGCGACCACCCGCACAGACTGTCAAGTCATTGCCCTCAATCTCTGTGATAAATTCAAAAATCGTGTGGTTGTAATAATCCAAACCACGCACCATATTGGTATCGATGATATATTCTACTCCGAGAGTTTCCAACATCTGACGCACAGCATCAAAGTGGGCTTGGCTTTCTTCATCAAGGAAGTCCAAGATAGACGGTGCATTCTCTACTGCCACCTTGTCTTCTTTTTCCTTAGAGTCCAAGACACGGAGAGGATTTTCCTCCAAGCGACGTTGGCTATCCTTAGACAAGGTTTCCTTGAGCGGTGTCAAATAGTCGATCAAGGCTTGGCGATAGGCTGCACGGCTCTCAGGATTCCCAAGAGTGTTGAGGTGCAATTTCACACCTTGGATACCGATTTCTTTCAAGAAATGAGCTGCCATAGCGATGGTCTCCACATCGGTAGCTGGATTGCTAGAACCAAAGCACTCAACACCAATCTGGTGGAACTGACGCAAACGACCTGCTTGTGGACGCTCATAACGGAACATAGGGCCCATGTAGTAGAACTTACTTGGCTTTTGCACTTCTGGGGCGAAGAGTTTATTTTCCACATAAGAGCGGACAACGGGCGCAGTTCCTTCTGGACGGAGGGTAATATGGCGGTCACCCTTGTCATAAAAATCGTACATTTCCTTGGTTACGATATCCGTCGTATCTCCGACAGAGCGACTGATGACCTCGTAATGCTCAAAAATAGGCGTGCGCACTTCCGCATAGTTATAGCGCTTGAAAATTTCACGGGCAAAGCCCTCAACATACTGCCACTTGGCAGACTCAGCAGGTAAAATATCCTGCGTTCCTTTTGGTTTTTGTAATTTCATAGGGAATCCTCTTTAAACTTAATAGTCTTATTTTACCATAAATAAAGGGATTAAAACAGTATGAATAAAATTAGGATTCAAATATCATTTTTGAGATTAATAACTGTCAAAAGAATAGCTAGCAAGGAAAGACCAACAAATAGCATCCAAGTCAACTGTATATTCCATACAGCTATAAGTGAAAAACAAGCTGTTCCCACAGGTATGGATAAGGTAAACAATAAACCTAAAAAATTACTGGTACGAGCTAGAACATCTGGAGCTAGATTTTTCATGAGCATAGCACTAATCTTTGGTTGAACTTTACCAGACACATACAGAGTTGAAAAGAGAAATAGTAAACCAAGTACGACTTGATTGAATACATTAGCTAGACCAATTAGACTGAGTCCTACGGTCGCCCACATCATCAATCTAGGCAAAGACTGCTTCCCAAAATAATCACTGCCCGTAAGGCTACTGATGATGATTGCTACTAAAACACAGAATTGATTGATAAATAGTGCCTCTGTGTAAGAAAAATTCAAGAGAGAATGGCTCAAAAAGAAGATGTTATAGATGCTTCCTAAAGCCCCACCCAAGGCATTAATAAGCAAGACAGCAAAGATCATGAAACCAAAGTTTTTCTGTCCACCTTTAAGAAAAACGAGACGTAAATTTCGGTAAATTGTTAGGAACTGGTCTTTGATAGAAAGCTTCTCATTTTTTAGTTTTTCACCATCAGCAGATGACATTGACAGACTCAATTTGCTTTTTCCTAAAAAGAGAATAAAGGCTGATACTAGGAAAAAACAGGCATTGATTCCAGCAACGAGGGAAAAATTGTTGACCGATAGACCTAAGAGCCAAACTCCAAAAGCTTGACCACCAATAGCTGAAATATAGGTGATAAACTGGGAAAAAGAATAAGCCTCCATCAGATCATTTTCAGCCACTTTTTCCTTAACGAGAGGCATGCGCAAACCACCAGCAAAATCACTGATCACATCACTGATGACATTGATCAAACACAGGCTAGAAAAGGCAAAGAGACTAGCTTGCTGAACAACTAGGGCTGCCAGAAAAAATAAAACCGCCTGAAACAAACCGCTATAGACCATCCATTTGACCTTGTCCCTTGTGTAATCTGCCCGAATCCCTACAAAAACTGTAAAGAGAGTCGGAAGAATCATGACAATATTCGCCGTAGCAACAGCAAAAGAGGCTTGTGGCAAGGTCGATGCATAAACGATAAATACTAGGTTAAAAATCGAAGCACCAAAGGCATTGAAGAAGCGCGACAAAGTCAAGAGTCGATAAGCTTGATTTCTAAACAATAGTTTCATAGGTAATCTCCCTTCTTGTTATAATCCCTATATGAAGTATGACTATAGTATAGCACTTAGAAATTGAAAGGGAAAACTTTTGAATATATGCAACACACAAAATAAGCAAAAAAACGATAGAACTCCTTTAATAACCTGAAAGAGGTCTGGAGTTCTATCGCTTCAAATTTTAAATCATTTTCTTACCTTGCAGATATTCAAGCATCAGTCGTTTCTCTATAGTATTCGGCAGATTTGTTACAGCCAAGCATCTCAAAAATATGGACAGCATCCTCCATCTTTTTCTGACCTTCCTTAACTCTGCCTTGCTTGCTATCAAGGAGACCTTCCGCCCACAAATAGACTATTCGGAAATAGGTCTCATTTTCCTTGTAGAAATGCTCTTTGATGACACGTTTAAAATAAGAGGCATTGGTAAATTCTTCACACTCAATGCTGGCTAAAAAACCATTCAATAGCATAGTATGAAAAAGGTTTCGATTACTAGACATTTCCATTAGAAAATCGGATTTGCGGACCATTTCTCGTACATATCTAGTAAAAAGAGAAACAGACAAGAACGGAGAACTGACTGAGAACAAATTGAGTTCATAGATTCCCCAAAGCTCAGTAGAAAACAAGTAGTCATGAAGGACTTTCCCTTCCTCTGCCGTTAACTCAACCGTTTCATCCATACTCTTCATATAAGACTTGATAATGATGGCATTTAGAATATGTTTCTGTTTGTTTTGAGAATGGGCATGCTTTTGATACTCCTTGCGATATAAGTCCTCAAGAGGTGCTATATTCTTTAAATCCAAAACATCTGTGATTTCTTTTCTCAACTCCGAATCTGTATCATACTGAAAACCTCTCGCCAGAAAGAGGATTTCCTCTACACTAGCAGATATATTTTCTAGGGCAAACAGAAACTTTCCCACCGAAAGTTCACTCTGACCTGTTTCAAATCGGGACAACATGGACGGCGAAAATTGTCCCCCAGTTGCTTGTCTCAGCGAGATATTTCTTGACTCTCGTAATTGTCTAAAGACTTTTCCAATCTGCTCCATAGACTTCCCCTTGATTCCGTATTTTCTTCATTTTATCATATTTTTCAGAAAATTCATCAAAAACTTGCCAAATTGTCAGAATTATGAGAAAATAGAGGATATTTATCACGTGGAGGGACTGTAATGAGAGACGATATCAAAATCAATGACCGCGCTTTGGCCTTACAAGACCAAATTATCGAAAAACTAGAGAAGGTTTTTGATACAGATGTGGAATTGGATGTTTACAATCTGGGCTTGATTTATGAAATCAATCTGGATGAAACAGGTCTCTGTAAGATTGTCATGACCTTTACCGACACTGCCTGCGATTGCGCCGAAAGCCTGCCTATCGAAATCGTGGCAGGTCTAAAACAAATCGAAGGTATCGAGGACGTCAAGGTTGAAGTTACCTGGTCGCCTGCCTGGAAGATCACACGAATCAGTCGCTACGGCCGTATTGCCCTTGGACTGCCACCTCGTTAATGAGGCAAATCACTTTTGAAGATAAAAAGAAGCAAGCCGAGGATGGCTTGCTTTTTGATACTCAATGAAAATCAAAGAGCAAACTAGGAAACTAGCCGCAGGCTGTACTTGAGTACGGCAAGGCGACGTTGACGTGGTTTGAAGAGATTTTCGAAGAGTATGAGTTTATTTTTTACCTGACTTGTCCATATTCCAGAAGTCTGTCACGGCTCCACGTGAAGCAGATGATACGATATGGGCATATTTACCGAGAACACCACGACTGTAAAGTGGTGGCAAGGTTGTTTCTGCCTTGCGTTTTTCAAGTTCTTCTTCGGATACGGCCATAGAAATTTCTTTGGTATCTTGGTCAACCGTAACGATATCGCCTGTACGGAGGTAGGCAATCGGTCCACCATCCTGAGCTTCAGGAGCGATATGTCCAACAACCAGACCATAAGTACCACCAGAGAAGCGTCCGTCTGTCAAGAGGGCAACCTTGTCTCCTTGACCTTTACCAACGATCATGGATGAAAGTGACAGCATCTCAGGCATACCAGGACCACCCTTAGGTCCAACGAAACGGACAACGACTACATCGCCATCAACGATTTCATCTGTCAAGACAGCCTGAATAGCATCTTCTTCTGAGTCAAAGACCTTAGCCGGTCCAACGTGACGACGAACTTTAACACCTGATACTTTAGCAACCGCGCCATCAGGGGCAAGGTTCCCGTTCAAGATGATAAGTGGACCGTCCGCACGTTTTGGATTTTCCAATGGCATGATGACTTTTTGACCTGGTGTAAGGTCTGCAAAGTCAGCCAAGTTTTCAGCGACTGTCTTACCAGTACATGTAATGCGGTCGCCATGAAGGAAACCATTTGCCAAGAGATATTTCATAACAGCAGGCACACCACCGACTTCGTAGAGGTCTTGGAAGACATACTGACCAGATGGTTTCAAGTCGGCCAAGTGAGGCACACGTTCTTGGATCGTATTGAAGTCCTCAAGTGACAAGTCAACATTAGCCGCATGGGCAATGGCAAGCAAGTGAAGAGTGGCATTTGTAGAACCACCAAGAGCCATCGTTACAGTGATGGCATCTTCAAAGGCTTCACGAGTCAAGATATCTGATGGTTTGAGACCAAGTTCAAGCATTTTAACTACAGCTCGTCCTGCTGCTTCGATATCTTCTTTCTTGTCAGCTGATTCAGCTGGGTGAGATGAAGATCCTGGCAAACTCATACCGAGAACTTCGATAGCAGTCGCCATGGTATTAGCAGTATACATACCGCCACAGCCACCAGGGCCAGGGCAGGCATTACATTCGAGACGTTTCACGTCCTCAGCTGTCATATCACCGTGGTTCCATTTTCCAATACCTTCAAACACAGAAACCAAGTCAATGTCTTTGCCATCAAGATTTCCCGGTGCAATGGTTCCACCATAGGCGAAAATAGCTGGGATATCCATATTAGCAATAGCAATCATAGAACCAGGCATGTTCTTGTCACAGCCACCGATGGCGACAAAGGCATCCACATTGTGCCCACCCATAGCCGCCTCGATGGAGTCCGCGATAATGTCACGAGATGTTAGAGAGAAACGCATACCAGGAGTTCCCATGGCAATCCCGTCTGCTACGGTAATAGTTCCAAACTGTACTGGCCAAGCGCCCGCAGATTTGACACCTTCTTTAGCCAATTTCCCAAAATCATGCAAGTGAATGTTACATGGTGTATTTTCCGCCCAAGTTGAAATCACTCCTACAATCGGTGTTTCAAAGTCCTTATCTGTCATACCAGTCGCACGAAGCATAGCACGGTTGGGTGATTTCACCATACTGTCATAAATGCTACTGCGGTGACGTTTATCTAATTCAGTCATCTTATCCCTCCCATTTCAGTTTTTACTATTATAGCACATTTTAAAGGCAATGAACAGAAGAAAATTCTTGAATTTTCAGAAAATTCTATACAGCAATATTTTCTTTAAAAATGTTACATTTATTTCTTGACTTTATAAATTAAAGTGATATCATTTAGATATCATAAAGCAGGAGGTCATTCTTATGACTGAAAAACTAATCAATTCAAAACCAAATGGTGTATTCGCATTAATTCTCATTGAATTGACACTCGTACTTGGTGTCTTTATATTTATAATGAGTGCTAGTTCAGAAAACGTTTTTGGAATTATTATCGGACTTGTATTAAGCATAGTTACAGCACTAGCTCATGCTGGTTTAAAAGTTGTCAAACCTCAGGAAGCTCTGGTTCTGACACTCTTTGGTAACTATACAGGTACCATCAAAGAACCTGGTTTTTACTTTGTCAATCCCTTCAGCGTAGCAGTTAACCCTGCAAACCACACTCGACTTGGACAAAGTGGGGACGTTAGCACGAAATCTCCTTTTTCAGGGATGAAATCATCAAATGGCAATGATGTAAATCTTGAAATTGGCAAGAAACATATTTCCCTCAAAGTTATGACCTTGAGCAATTCTCGCCAAAAAATCAATGATTGTCTAGGAAATCCCGTAGAGATCGGTATCGCGGTAACTTGGAGAGTTGTCGATACAGCTAAGGCAGTCTTCAACGTTGATAACTACAAGGAATACCTCTCTTTGCAGTGTGATAGCGCCCTTCGTAATATTGTCCGCATCTATCCTTACGATGTGTCTCCTAATGTAGATACTACAGGGGATGGACAAGCAGATGAAGGTAGTCTCCGCGGTTCTAGTGAGATTGTAGCTAAACGTATTCGTGAAGAAATCCAAAGTCGTGTTGAGGATGCTGGCTTGGAAATCCTTGAAGCCCGAATCACTTACCTAGCTTATGCGCCAGAAATTGCTGCTGTCATGCTTCAACGTCAACAAGCATCTGCTATTATCGATGCACGTAAGATGATTGTAGACGGCGCTGTAGGAATGGTTGAAATGGCCCTAGAACGTCTCAATGAAGGGGAATTGGTAGAGCTTGACGAAGAACGAAAAGCTGCCATGGTTTCAAATCTCTTAGTCGTTCTCTGTGGCAATCATGATGCACAACCAATTGTCAACGCAGGAAGTCTTTACTAAAGATGGCTGAAGCTAAAAAAAAGCAGATCCCCCTTCGACTCTCAACAAAGTTATACGCTGCACTCGCATCATGGGCAGAAGACGACTTTCGTTCAGTCAATGGGCAAATCGAATATCTCCTCACAGAATGTGTCAAACAACGGAAGAAAGACGGAAAATACGTATCAGAAACCATTGACGAACCATTTGAGATTGATATTTAACACCTTCTCCTGTCTGCTGGGTCAGACGGGAGAATTTTTTCATCTTTTTTTGTCAAGTAACTTTACTTTACAAAAAAAATGTGTTATCCTAGTATGGTTGATGAAAATCACTAGATTGAATCGAATATAAATACCTAAAGGAGAAATCAAAATGGCAGTACCTGCACGTCGCACTTCAAAAGCGAAGAAAAACAAACGTCGTACACACTACAAAGTAACAGCTCCATCTGTAAACTTTGACGAAACTACTGGAGATTACTCACGTTCTCACCGTGTATCACTTAAAGGATACTACAAAGGACGTAAAATCGCTAAAGCTGCATCAGCTGAATAATAGAAGGGAGATACCATGCGCGTAAATATCACACTTGAACACAAAGAATCTGGTGAACGCTTGTACCTTACTTCTAAAAACAAACGTAACACTCCAGACCGTCTTCAATTGAAGAAATACTCACCAAAACTTCGCAAGCACGTTGTGTTTACAGAAGTTAAATAAGCATTCAATACGAATCAATACAGAAGAAAAACGCTGATTTCAAGCGTTTTTTCTTTTTGTCAAATGCGATATATTGCACTGTATTTCAATTCAAACTCTACCTTTTTCTCTACCTTTTTTCTTAAGACCTGGTTTGACAAGATTGGATCTCAGGTAATTCATAAATAGCTTTATATCAAACTTTAGCAGACTTATACTGCTTTTTTATTTGATAAATTGTAAAATATAGTGCAACAAAAAAACTCATAGCGTTTCATTGGTGTAAACTGCAAGTAACCACACAAACAGAAACCGAGGAAAAACTATGAGCTACTCCCATCTTACCATAACCCACCGAAAAAAGATAGAAGCTTACTTGGAATTAGGTTTGAAACCTTGCCAAATTGACGTCCATAAGTCTACCATTTCAAGAGAGTTAAGACGATGCCAAAATGCTTATTCCGCAGTCTTAGCACAGGAACAGTACAACAACAGGGCTAAGCAAAAAGGTCGGAAGTATTGTTTAACACCAAAGTTGAAAAAGGAAATTGAGGACGGGTTAAAATCCTCCTGGACGCCTGAACAGATTTGGGGTCGCTATCAGCTTGAACAAAAGCCAATGGTAGCCTTTAAAACCATCTATAACTGGCTCTATGCTGGTTTGCTTGATTTGGATTTAAGCGCCCTTCGTCGTAAAGAGATTCGGAATCGTAAAACTTTTGGCCATTGGGAGCTTGATACTGTAGTGTCTCCCAGAGGAAAAAGCAAGGGATGTTCAGCGACTTTTCTAGAGCGAAAAACTCGTTTTTACTTAGCTTTCAAGATACCAGATAGAACAGCCAAAGCCATGTTTTCAGCCAACGAACAACTTTGTAAGCTATTTCCAAAAAAGACTCTTAAAACCTTTACTTCAGACAGGGGAAAAGAGTTCGCCTGCTATCCTCTGGTAGAGAATTTAGGAATTTCCTTTTTCTTTGCGGACGCCTATTCATCCTGGCAGAGAGGAAGCAATGAAAACGCAAATGGCTTACTAAGAGAATATTTCCCAAAGAAAACAGATTTAGCTGCTATATCTGATGAGGCTTTGAACAAGGCCTTATATGATATTAATCACCGACCACGAAAATGTTTAGCTTACAGAACTGCTTATGAAGCTCTAGTGGATGAGTTAGAGTAAATATTGCGCTTATTCTTGCAATTTATCCTAAAGAATAATCCCGCAAAACAAGTCAGGATACCCCCCAAGCCTAAATCACCTCAAAACCGAATTCAAGTTCTACATGAAAAAGATATCGCTATATGGTTGAATTACTTAGATACGCTCCCAAACTCAAGAGCTAACAGGCGCTTTAAACTTATTTGTAATACTCTTTTAGCTTCTGCCTTACGAATTAATGAACTATTAGCATTGGAAGTTGATGACTTACTTTTCGAATCATCAGAAATCAACGTAAATAAAACTCTTATGTGGAGGAGAGCAGACAAAACTTTAGGTACTAAAGGTAAGGTTATTTGTAAAAATTCTGCGAAAACTGATTCAGGAAATCGCAAAGTATCAGTACCTATTACCATTATTCAAGAACTTAAAGATTTTAACAATGAAATGAATAATTACTTTGAAAAACATGGGCTTCCAAAATCTAAGTTGATATTCCCACTATCTATGGAAATTACATGACTGATCGAAATGAGCGAGCTACTCTTATTAAACGATTAAAAGAGCTAGGTTTACATGATTATCGTTTTCACTTATTCCGCCATACTCATGCATCTTTAATGCTCAACTCTGGAGCAAATTGGAAAGAATTGCAAGAACGTATGTTTCACAGATCTATTTCAACCACAATGGATATCTATGCGGAATTAGATCCTAACCGAAAAAATGAAGCAGTCGATATTTTAATAGAACGACTTGCACAAATCAAAAAAACTAATTAGAGACTATTATATTTAGATATAATAAAACACCTTAAAATTAATGCAAAATTTTATATTACTACTATAAAATTTTAGACATACAAAGATCCATAGATGCTTTATTGGTAAGATTAATTTTATAACATTATTACAGTTAAAAAACTACTCATAATAGTTTAGAATTTTTTCAAAAAAGGCCTTAATGGTTGAATTATCTAATCTTTAACAGTATAATAGAGGTAGTAGCTTTATCAGGAGGTTCTATGCTACAATATAGTGGGTGGCACGGCACCACCAATAAAAGTAAAAAAAAGATCCTATCTGCTGGTTTTTCTTATAAAAAATATAAACCTGGTATTAATAAACAGAGACATCCGAACGACTTGGGTAACGGTGTTTACTTTTTTCTGCCTTTTAATAACGATACTGGCAAAACTATTGCTTCTGCTTATGTAGCAAAGTATAAGTCATTTGAACTAAGCAAACCTGGGGTTAAGCCTGAATTAGTTAACGCCAAAATCACTATAAAATCTATAGACAATATTTTTATTTTGGATGAACCAACAAACCAAAGTATATTAGATGAATATCGACAAAAGGCATATATTGAAATTGAACGTGAGATTGCAAGTATTTCAGATAGCGGAGCCAAAAATAGAGCTACTCTTCTTAACCAAAATCAAGGGTTAATTATTGAACTACTACTTGATTTAGCGTCTCAGTATGGAAAGAATTTTGAAGCCGTACAGTCCAAAACATATACTGATATTTCATTTTTACCAGTAATTAACGGTAAGAATGGAGAAGAAATTTGTATACGTGATTTAAATTGTATCACAAACATTTTATAAATAAGGAGGCTTTTATGAGTTTATTATCAAACTTTTTAGGAACTGAAGAATTTTCTTTGATGGATTCTCCAATGTTCCAAGAATTAGTTGAAAATATTAAGGCCAACAAAATCTATTCAGTAAACAATGAATTTGATTATTATTTGAATATGTTAAGAAGTCCTAAAAAATATAAAGATGAAATACATTTTACCTCTCAATTAGATAATCAAAATGATTTTTATGATTTGAATTATATAAATAAAGTAGATGCAATGTCTAAATATATTATAAAAAACAAGAAATCATGTTTTTCATATTTCCCAATAGATTCTGAAAACTTAATTACAACAAAAGAAAGTAGTGAGGTGGCAGCTTAATGTCCTCTTTACAATTTAAAGATTATTTTTTAAATGAAGTATCATATCGAAGAAATCCTAGTTTTGATCAAACAAATAGTACTATTAATTTAAAACCTGAATTATCTGCTCAGATTTTAATAAGAAAGTCTGAAAACCTTGCTTACGTTAACTTAATAACAAAGCAAGGAAATATGTCTTCAGATGATTCTGCTTTTGAGCTTATTGTAGATATTGTAGGAGAATTTTCGTTTATATACGACAAAACAGAATTTGATATTAGTTTTGAAACTTTTCTTAAAGAGAATGGTTTAGCAATTCTTTGGTCCTATATTCGGCCTATCGTATCTGATATGATCACTCGTGGTAATGAGTTCCCAAACTTCCTATTACCTGTCATTAACATTAAAAAAATGCTTGAAGAAAAAGATTCAATCAAGTTAACATACGAATAAAAATAGTGTAATATTTTTCAAAGATCCAATGACGTGCTTTTTCTACTTTAATGTACATTTAGAAGGTATTTAGAGAAATAGAAAAATAAATAAGTAAAAATTGTGATGAAAATAAATACGCCCGAGGAGTTTTGTATTATAGTGATGCCAGTTAAAACTCTACCTTTTTTTATTAGACTGTTATAAAGTCTGTCAGAATAAGCTTTGTAAGCATATAAGTTAACTTTTACAGAGGTTAAGTAAGCACACCTACCTCAAAACGCCTTACTGGGCGTTTTTTGCTTTATTGATTAGCGATTTATAGCCCTTCAGGAGAGATTTATGGCATTTTATCTTTGGATGTTTCCTCTACTTTTTATCTTTCACGATATGGAAGAAATTATCGGTCTTGTCCCTTGGATTCATCTCAACGAAACCTTACTGGTCCAAAAGGCTCCAGCTATTCTCAAGATTCACAAAGGAATTACAACAGAGGGATTTGCCCTTGCTGTTTTTGAGGAGTTTATTCTTGTCTTATCCATCACTTTATTAGCGTATTTTACTCAATCTAGAGCGCTCGAATTAGTTTGGCTAGGAGGATTTGTGGCCTTTGCGCTCCATCTCTTGCTTCACATTGGACAATCAATTCTTCTTCGCAAATATATTCCTGCTCTCATCACTTCTATCCTTTGTTTTCCTATCAGTGCTTATTTGATTACAGACATTGTACATTTGTGGCGGGTTTCGACTAGCGAATTTTTCCTATTTTCACTGGTCGGTTCAGGAATCGTCATCATCAATCTTCTCTTTGCTCTCTGGCTTGGGAAAAAGTATTCCGCCTGGCTTACCCATAACCATTAACAAAAGTTCCTTGCAATTTTATTTTGCAGGGAATTTTCTTATCCTCCTTCACAGTTAAGAAGTGTTCTATAGTTTTTTAAGACAAAACAAAAAGCCCACTGTTGTAGGCTTTCTATATCACATATCCTAAAATTAAAGCATTTTGTTATCTTGCAGTGATTAGGTACAGAAAAACAGACCTAAGCCTGCTCTAAATCTAACTTGATTTTTTCAAAAACTATTAAATTTAAATAAGCTGAGAAAACATAAAGGGTAACAAAAAGGGGACTTAAATTGATGAGTTCAGTAAGCAAGTAAATTGCACCTGTCAAAGGTGCTTTTTATTTTAATTTTTGAATAGAACTGATCTCACTTTCATATAGAGAAATCTCAGTTGGTTCATCAGGGCTAGGATTGTCAATGAGGATAGTGATTTCATCTTGCTCATCATTGTCCATTTCGTCAATAAAATCTGTGACAAGTCCCTTGATGACTTCGCCGTCACTATTAACTACCTGAACCCTTGAGCGTAGGTAGTTCCAAAGTTGCTTACTCATTTATTCTCCTTTCTTCGCTACTAATTTCTCGATAATCGTCATACTTGTTATAATTAGGTCATAGAAGCACCTAGATTGTACTAAGCGCTAATTTTTACTAATTGCTTTGCCTTTTCGTAGTAAGGCGTTAGGAAGTTGATAAACCCTTGCTTATCGCTTGGGTCGTGCTCCTCTAAAAACATCATCAGCTCAAAGTCATTGAGAGCGTCAAACATTTCAGGGTTTTCATTATCCCAAGCCTCAGCAAAGCCTTCATCCTCTCCAAAAAGTCCGTTAAACTTAAAGGAGAAATCCCAAAAATTATCAATCTGACCACTGACCGCTTGCTTTAGCATGTCTAATACTTGTTGACTGTATTTCATCGCCCACTCCTCCTGATAAATAAATTATAGCATACCTTACTTGCTAAAGTACAACAAGCACCCCATTAGACTAACCTGCTACTTTGCTTTCTTGTAAAAATGTTGTATACTTAAATAAATAAAGGAAGTGATCTTGTTCCCCTTGTCCACTATGTGGCCGGAATGATGGTTACTTCTTTTTTAACCCTTACTTTCTCAATATTCTTGTATTTAAGAGTTTTTTAGGCTATAATTAAATTAACGAATAGAGGTTTTCCATCTCCCCTTGAAACAGACTTTCTGCAGTAGGAGGTGGGACGCCTCTATTTGTTTTTTAAGTCAAAATGAGTTATAATTGAATTAAGAAAGGAACTGGTTTGGCACCCAATGACCTATTTTAGGTCGGCGCCTAAGTCAGTTCCTTTTACTGTTTCGACTACCCAAAAGGGTATACCCTTAATTCTTGCGTCAGTTAGTTTTTTAGGTTATAATCTAAGTAATGAGAGCTACTACCTCCTACATTAAAGGCTTCGGCTGTGGGGGGTGTGTGCTCTCTTTTTTTATAATTTCTAACCTCGGATTATACTTGTACTAGAAATTTTTTTGAGTTATAATTAAGTTAAGGTAAAGGTGGTCTAACGTCCATGAAGCAGCTTGCTGTGGAGACGGTGGGTCACCTTTATTTGATTTTAAAATCAAGAAGATGTATAATTAAGTCAAGAAAGAAGCATGGTTTTCCCGCCCAAAAAGCCTTAGAGCTGTGGGAGAGTCATGCTTCTTTTTTTATCTCACAAAAACCCCCAGATTCGTTTCTAAGGGCTTTTAGTTTATCCATGGTGTTTTAGTCATCCAGTCCAAAACAAAGCGAAATAGGGGTAAATATGAAGCCTAGGGCTCCCCATACACTCCTAATTCTGTGGCAAGGTTAAATCAATCCCCATTTACCATACCTGCCAAGTGTTCTATAGCTTTTTGCCTTATAATGTACACTGTAGTCTTTGATTTATCTATTTCCTCAGCAACCTGCCAAGCGTCGAGAACATTCAAGTAGAACAGCCTGAGAACGGAACGCTCAAGCGGATTGGCCAGCTTATCGATCAGCCTAGATATTTCCATTCTCTCTTCAGTAAGCCGCTCAATCCTCTGAAGCGTGTCCTCTTTTAGCTTCAGAACACTTATAAGATTGTTCTCTGCTGTATTTACCCTGCTTGTTTGTACTCTGGTAGTGCTCAGTTCTTGCTTTTTGATGATACCACTTTCTAAAGCTCCAAGCTCTAAATATAAGCCCTCTATTTCTTTATTGATCCACTTAACGCCCTCTAGTTTTTCTTTTACTTGCTCTGGTGTCATGCCTTGACCTCCTCTATGATATAATAATAGTGTTGAAAATGTAGCCGAGGCGGAGCGCCTTGGCTTTTTTTTGCTATTTCTCTAGGTTCGCTCTAGCTTCAATCCTATTCTCCATACCATTTGATAAGCAATTAAGGAACGTTTTTATCTCCCTTATTTCCTTGTTATTCTGCAAGCAATTAAGGCAAGTTATTTCTTTCCTTATCTGCTTATCATTTTGTAAGCAACAAATCCAAAATAACAGACTTTTAAACTACTCTTATCTCCTTAGCATTTGGTAGGAAAATAAGGGGAGTTATTTTAGTTCTTATTTCCCTATCATTCTGCAAGGAGTAAATCAGAAATAAGAGGGGTAAAAACTTCGCTTATCTGCTTGATAAATGATAGGGGGATCTATCCACTTTCTCGGGCTTCGCTCGAGGTTCAAGCTATGTAATCTTCTCTGTTCGTTCTCTGTTCAAGAGCTATTTTCTCGGCGTTCGCTCGGAGTTCAACACACATAACCCTGCCATTTGTCAGGCATATTTACTGCCACTACCTTACCAAAACCTTACCATTGGAAAACTTCGATACCTTAGGGTAATCTTAGGGTTCTATCACTAGAAAAAAGCCCTGTACCTTGCTAAAACCTTAGTATTTTGAAGTATGTGACCTTAGCCTAATCTTAGCCTATTTTTAATATTTTTAAATACACAACCTTGTACTAACCTTGTACTTTTTATATATGCTACCTCACCCTTTTTTGGAACACTCTGCTTACTTAAACCCTTGATATATCTAGCTTTTTTAACATTCAAACCGTCAAATATGTAGTATTTATTTGTTTTGTAAATTGCACCCTACTACAAATTATCATGTAAAAAACCCAAATCGATTGGGTTACATACTAAAAGGGGATAGCTCCCCTCTGCACACTCGATTAAAGTATTGCGTCCATGTTGTCGTCTAGGTAATCAGATTCTAAGAAAGTTATAGCTCCCTCAACTCTCTGCATTACAAATCCATGATCAGACATCAATCTCTCATAATTCAGCTCATCGACTGCTCTAGCAAACTTATTCAACAAGTCTTTTGTCCGATTGCTATTGTCCGCTGGGATATACTGCGCTAACTCTGCACTGTTTGGGTTGCCATTACCAAAAATACCTCCCAAAGCATTTCGGAAAAGTTCTAACGTTGTACGATCGTCTTTGTAATGGTCTATTAGTGCTTTTCCAGTGGATACGGCCAAAGCGCCACTTTCAAAAAGTTTTACGGCATTTTGCACTGCTACTTGGTAACCAGAATCAGTCAACGCTTTTACTTCCGCTTCGGCTCTCTTAGCTTCTTTATCTGGCAGTAGGTTGTCTGCAATTTTCTTCAGATCGTCATAATAACCAGCATACCAAGCTTCGTATTTGAATTTAAGGGTTTCAAGTTCATTTTCTTTCCCCTCTGCACTTAAAAATTGATTATTCTGTATTTCTTCGATTTTTCCATATAAGTTTGAAATAGCACCTTTCAATGCTACCATCTTAGTAATAATTGTTTTCTTGTTCATTCTTTTTTTCCTCTCTCTATTTGTTAATTTCCATATCTAAAAGCACCGTACCTGCTACGGTATTCCATTTTTAAAACTGTTTTTTCTGCTCGTATCAATCCATAAGGATTTTTGTATCATATCCACTCCTAGCACCAAAACAAAAAGGACACCGAAAAAGCTAAATAGCTTAATCAGCGCCCTCGGTTGTTCCGATAGACTCTATTTTTTTGTTTCACTTCGTTGCAAGTATGAAAATCTTCCATCTTGAAAATGCAAGGCCACACTCCCAAATGTTGGGGGAGCCTCTGCCTCTATTTTACCATTTTTCTGATACAAAATAAAGCCTTGCTTCAACAGTTCAACTAAATCATCCATACGATCCTCCATTTCATTTTTTCTTGATTTTCATTAACCTAGAGCGCTATGAGCCTCTTCTACTTGATTAAGTTGTAGTACTTGTAGCCATAAAGCGTTGATATTAGCGATATTTTCAACTATTCCAATGCTTTTTACTACCCTTTTTAGTGTACTTTAGCCTTTAAGCTACTGATTGAGTATCGTTTATCCTTGATAGTAAATGACTTGAAAAAGTTACCCTCTAGGCCTGTTCTAACACGGCTGGCCACTCGATCACTATACAAGCTAGTAATCTCTGAGTTGCTTAGATTTGTAGTAATAATAGTCTTGTCTCGATTACTGAGAATATCAAAAATAAACTCTTCTTCCCAGAATGATTTACCTTTACTACTAGCGTTGTCCGATTTTATACCTAAATCATCAAGTACCAGGTAATCAACCTCTTTTAGCATTCTTGAGTAGTGCCCCTCTAGACTAGTAGGAGAGCTAAAGCTCTCTCTAACTCGTCTAAGGATTTCGGTTAGATTGACAAATAGCACGCTCTTAGGCTCTCCTTTGGCCTTGTAGCCCTCATTTATAGCCTTAGCAATGGCAACGCTTAAATGGCTTTTCCCTATGCCTGTAGAGCCTGTAAATAGGGTATTCCCTGTCATACCGTCCAGGTATTTATCTACCCGATCCCTAGCAAATGCTAATAGTTGCTGTTCCTCGGCTGTCTCAGCTATGAAATTCTCAAAGCTAGCCTCTTTAAGCTCCCTAGGGATCGTACTGTCTCGCATAAGCACATTATAGGTTTTTAGGTAGGTCTCAGCATTCAAGCTATTATCTACTCCCTCCCTTTCCTGTCTCTCTATTAGTTCCTTTGTGCATTCAGGACAAAACTCTTGTACACTTCGTTCCTTACTGCCTCTTTTAGGTGTTGATATTTGCCAATAATTGACCTTGTGAACCTCACATACCTTTTCACTAATTTTTCTGTTGTTATATTGCTCAAATTTATTTTCCATTGCTTACCCTCCTAGAATGGATTTTCTTCTGTTCGTGTTTTTAGCCATTCCTCACGGCTAATAGGTTCTGCTTGCTTAGATGACTGTTTCAGCTTTTGACGTTGCTCCTCATGCTGCTTAACTTGCTCAACTGTTCTAAGTCCTAACCCTTGCCAGTTTGAAAGAATAGATCTGGTATATCTAATTGACTTACCAGCATTTAGGATAGTTACCTCAAGAGCATAGATAACTAACTCTTGGCCATGGATTTCTAACAAGTCTCTTACTTCTTCCATCATTGTCCCATTAACTGACATTTGGCCAAAAGCTGACTTTAATTTTTCAAAGATTGGATTTTCATGCTCGTCCTCGTCTTTCTGACTTGACCTAGATTGACTTAGATTATCTTGACTTGACTTATCTTGACTTATATTAGGGAACCCATTGGTTTCCGTTTGGTTTCCACTTTGGAACCCATTGGGCTCCACTTCATAAAAACCCTTGCTTTTAAAGGTTTCTAGTAACTCATGATAGACACTTTTTTTATATCTATCTTTCTTGATAGTATTCTGCTCATGAAAATCCACAATAAAATATACCATCTCATCATTCAGGGGTCTGATAAAATCCCTGACTATCAAAAGTCCTAGGCTATCCTCACTAACCCCTATCATTCTAACAACAGGGAAAGCCTCTACTACTCCATCATCATCTGAATTTTGAATTAAATGAAAGTATAAAGCCTGTGCCTCTAGCGGTAGCCTCAAAAATCTCTGTGTTTGGGTTACTGTCTTGCTTATCATTCTTCTATTTCCCACGCTTACCCCCTAGTCTACTGCAAGAAAGTTGTATATATCGGTCTTACGGTAATAAATCTTCTTACTGTTCTCAAAAGGCGACTGATACGGCTTTAAGCCGTGTTTTTCCCAATTATTCAACGTTGTGCCACTGATCCCTAGCTTATTTAGTAGATCGGCTCTAGCAATTAAGTCCCAGCCGTCATTATGTTGTTTTTCAAGCTCAAGCCTTTTCTCTAAGTGATCTCCCACTTTCTCTAGTAGCTCAAGCTCTGCCTCTCTTGATAATAGTTGCATATTGCACCCCTTTTCTAATTGTTCCGCTTGCCTGCTAGTTGAATATAACACCCATAGCAAGGGTTTAAATCCTCTCTTGGTGTTTCTATTACCTGGAGGTTTTCTCGCTCCATTTGGGCGCTTTTTTTGCGGTCTCGGTGGTTTAGATAAAGTAACAAGCCAATCAATACCATCATGAAGATAACCGCCTGTGTATTGGTTAAATCTAGCTCATTCATTTTGATAACTCCCTCTGTTTTTTTATCCTTTCGCGCTTAGATAGGCTTTTAGTTCTTCTGGATTGTCACATTCCAGTAGCTGATATGCCACAGCGTCTAGTTCCTGATACATTACATCCATCTGGTCATATACCTGGCTTAGAAAGTTATTTAGGCAGCTCAATAGAATAGCTCTATCTGGCTCGCTGTCCATGGCTAGCATAAGACTGTTAGCATATCCTTTTAGAGTATCTATTCTCGTCATAACGTTTGTAGCACGTCGGCCTTGTTCTTTGATTTGCTTAACTGTCAGAGCAACTGTTTGATTTTGGTCTTGTATTTTCATGGTATTTACCTCGATTTTTTATGTAATTAGAGTTTTTTGAAAATCTTTTCTTGTAAGCCAGCCCTACGCTCAGACTCGCCAAAGTTTGAGAGCGTGGGGCTTTTTAATGTCTTTCCTGCCACTCTTATCTCATGCTCATAGTCGCCAAATTGAATGCATGAATAAGAACCAGTTTAAAGAGTTAGTGCTCTCTCGTTTGGGCACAAATCACTATTTTGTGATATAATTAAATAAATACCTAACTAAATCCCATACTTGCTACTTGTGGTTTTAGTTGTTTAAGTGAAAAGCCTTGCTGATTTGGTCGTCGGTTAAGGCTTTTTTTGTTACTCAGATTTCTTTTAGTGAAAGGTAGCAAGAAATCTTATAAATCTTTTTCTAACTATAAAATAGTTCATCTATTGTTATGTCTGGTTTGATTTCTGCAACCATTGACTTAATCGCTAGGCGTTCTTTATCGTTGAATGGCGTTTTACCTAATTCTTTGTTGTTGTATGACTGCAAAGAGATTTTCAACTTATCTGCCATCTGTTGCTGAGTCAGTCCTAACATAACTCGGTAGCCTCGTAGTTTGCTCATAGATACCCCCCCTTTCTAAAATTTCCCTTCATGAATAGATTGAAATGTAAAATATTAGGGATTGCACATTTTTTCTGTGCTTAAGTGTATAATACACAATTATTTTTCACATGTCAACTATTTTTTTAAATTTTGCACAAAAAAAATGTACTTTTTCTAATATATAGTATATAATCATCTATGAAAGGTGTAACACAATATGAATAGATTGAAAAAATTAAGACAAGAAAAAAAGCTATCTCAAAAAGAGCTAGCTGAAAATATTGGGGTTCATTATCGGACTCTTCAAAATTGGGAAAACGAAGAAAGTCAAATTAAACCAGAAAAAGCCCAGCAACTTGCTGACTACTTCGGGGTAAGCGTTGGATATCTGTTGGGGTACAATGATAATCTTGATATGGTATTAAAGGGTAGAGGTACAGACATGGCAGATCTGCCAAGCGTACTTGTAGCAACCAGAATCGATTTCTTAAACGATAAAAAAGAAATTGAAAAATTAAAACGTGAAACTCTAGCTTCTATCCAATTCATTGAAAGTATTGTATCAACGTTAGCTAGATATGAGATGGCAAAAGAGGGGACTTACTCACTAAAATTAGAACAAATAACCAATGTACTTCTTGACTTTTACAATACCTTAGAGCGACAAGAAAAAAACATGGGTAAGGATCCTAAAGAGATAGATATTTTAGTCTACTAAATATTTAAAACGTGTGTGCGCTTATTACTCCTTGCATGTGATTTCTCTATCTTCGCTCTTTGATAATATGTAATAGTGGACTATATAACCCCCTAAAACGCCCTCTAAGCGATTTTATAGTTCAGCTATACAAATACCATCACACCTAAAACAAACGAAAATAGGGCTATTCTCGTAGCTCTCAGAGCCATATAAAAACAATATTCATAAATACTTGACTAAATCCCATACTTGCTTACTGATGTTAGAAAGGTATGACTATGAATATTACAGAATACAAAAAGAAAAACGGCACTACAGTGTACCGTGCCAGTGTTTATTTAGGCGTTGATAAACTTACAGGGAAAAAGGCCAGGACAACAGTCACAGCCAACACTAAAAAAGGGGTTAAAATCAAAGCTAGAGAGGCTGTCAATGCTTTTGCAGCTAATGGATATAGTGTAAAGGAAAAGGCAACCATTACAACCTATAGGGAGCTGGTCGCTTTATGGTGGGAGAGTTACAAGAATACAATCAAGCCAAACTCCCAGCAATCCATGGAGGGGATCGTAAGGCTTCATATTTTGCCTGTATTCGGTGATTACAAGCTAGACAAACTCACTACTCCCATCATTCAGCAACAAGTCAACAAGTGGGCTGACAAGGCCAATAAGGGCGAAAAAGGAGCGTATGCAAACTATAGCTTTCTAAACAATATAAACCGCCGTATTCTCCAGTATGGAGTTACAATGCAAGCAATCCAACACAACCCAGCTAGGGATGTCATTATCCCACGTAAGCAACAAAATAAGGAGCATAAGGTAAAGTTTTTCAGCAATCAGGAACTAAAACAGTTTTTAGACTACCTGGAAGATTTGGATCAGTCTAGTTATGAAAATTTCTTTGACTACGTGCTTTATAAAACATTGCTGGCTAGTGGTTGCCGTATAGGAGAGGCTTTAGCTCTTGAATGGTCTGATATTGACCTTAAAAAAGGCATTATCAGCATTTCTAAGACTTTGAATAGATACCAGGAAACAAACACGCCTAAATCTAAGGCAGGTCTAAGAGAGGTTGACATAGATACAGCTACAGTTTCCATACTCAAGCAATATAAAAAACGTCAACAAGTTCAATCATGGCAACTAGGCCGATCTGAGAGTATTGTCTTTACCCCTTTTACCACAAAATACGCCTACGCTTGCTTACTTAGAAAGAGGCTACAAAGTCACTTTAAAGCTGCTGGCGTTCCTGATATTAGTTTCCATGGTTTCCGACATACTCACGCTACAATCATGCTATACGCTGGCATAGAGGCGAAAGATTTACAGTATAGGCTAGGCCACTCTAATATCTCAATGACCTTGAATACTTATGTCCATGCTACCAAAGAGGGAGCTAAAAAAGCCGTCTCAATCTTTGAGGCAGCCATCAGCAATTTATAAATAATAAGGGTGTCCCATTTTTGGGCTACCCTATTACTATACCTAAAATTAGTTAAGGGTAACTAAAAGGGTAGTAAAAACAAAAAAAGCACTAAGGGAAAGCGCCCCAAAGTGCTTAATATCAAGGCATTAAAGCCTATCTTATTCAATAAAATATTACAACATTTTGTTGTAGAATTCAACGACAAGTGCTTCGTTGATTTCTGGGTTGATTTCGTCGCGTTCTGGCAAGCGAGTCAATGAACCTTCCAATTTCTCAGCATCGAATGATACGAATGCTGGACGTCCAAGAGTAGCTTCTACTGCTTCAAGGATTGCTGGAACTTTCAATGATTTCTCACGAACTGAGATCACTTGGCCTGGAGTTACGCGGTATGATGGGATATCAACGCGTTTTCCGTCAACAAGGATGTGACCGTGGTTTACGAATTGACGAGCTTGACGACGAGTAGTCGCAAGACCAAGACGGTAAACAACGTTATCCAAACGACGTTCCAAAAGAAGCATGAAGTTGAAACCTAGGATTCCGCCTTTGATTTTTGTAGCTTGTACGAACAAGTTACGGAATTGTTTTTCACCTACACCGTAAGTGAAACGAAGTTTTTGTTTTTCAGCCAATTGCAAACCGTATTCTGACAATTTAGAACGGTTGTTTGGTCCGTGTTGTCCTGGTACGTAGTTACGACGTGCCAATTCTTTACCTGTACCTGTAAGTGAAAGGCCAAGGCGACGAGCTTGTTTCCAAGATGGTCCTGTATAACGTGACATGTGTATGTCCTCCTGATATAAATAATATTTCGGTGGAAATAGTCACTTAGAAAGCCCTGATTCGTGCAGATGCCCTTCGCCTAAACAGCCAAGGTTACTTGTCATAAGACACCTGTTGACGAGCTTCATGCTTTCCTGCTGCTATTTCACACAAAGGCTATTGTACCATGAAAAGCTAGATTTGTAAAGGGATTTTACACCTTTATTTCAAATTGAGTCTGAATGTAAACTTGCTTCCTAAGCCATATTGACTTTCTGCTGTGATTTCGCCACCAAGCTGATGGGCTAGTTCGCGTGCAATCGCAAGTCCTAATCCATGTCCACCCGTCTTCATATTGCGCGAAGTTTCTACACGATAAAGTCGTTTAAAGATCTTTTCCAAATCTTCAGGAAGGATCCCCTGACCCTCGTCTTTCACACTGATTGTCAGCTCTTGTTCTGTTAATTGGGCAAGAACCTCGATTCTGGTTCCTGGTTCTGAATATTTAAAGGCATTGTTTAACAAGTTGACCAGAATGCGAGAAAGTTTGTCAGAATGGCTCTTGATTTTCGCTGACTCAGGTGATACTTGAATGTAAACATCTCGCTCCTCTTGTTCAATCTGGAGTTGAAATTCACTCATTGACTCAATCAACAACTGATCTAAAAAGACCTCTTCGACTTCTTCATCAGCAGTATCTTGAGGTTGTGTATTGAGAGTCAAAACATCCAACTCCTCCACTAGCTTGTTTAGACGCTCGGTTTGCCGACCAATCGTGGCTAAGTAGTGGAGCCGCTCCTCTTCCTTAATCACTCCATCTAGAATTCCCTCAACAGTAACCTGAATGGAGGTAATGGGAGTTTTAATATCGTGAGAGAGCTGCGCAATCATCATTCTCTTTTCTTGCTCGCTCTCATCAAGTGATTGAAAGGTAGCCTGCAAATTGTGGGACATGTCATTAAAAGCCTGGCCCAGCTCTTGAAATTCTAATGGGCCTTTGGTTTCAATTTCTGTGCTGAAATCCTTACTGGCTATATCCTGAGCTTGTTTTTTCAAATGTTTCAGAGAAGAGAACACTGGCGACAAAAGAAAGATGCTCACTGCAGCGCCAATGAAACTAGCAATCAAGGTCATTCCAACTAGAAAGTAAACTTCACTTTTCTCAATCAACATCCGTTGGACTGCCCAGAAAACGACCAAAATCGTTAGTAGAGTCGACACTAGATACCCCACTAAAATATAGTTTTTTAATTTCATTTTCTACCTCTTGGTTTTTCCATCTTATAGCCCAAACCCCAGACAGTTTTGATAGCGGGAGCATTTGAATTCGTATACTTGGTCAACTCTTGCCTCAAAGCATGGATATGAACATTGAGTGTATTGGTATCATCCACATAGTCCTCTTGCCATACCTTCTCATAAAGTTCCGTCTTTGAAAAAACTCTCTCGGGATTGCTGGCTAATATCCATAGAAGTTCAAAGGATTTTACTGTCAATTCCAAAGGTTGCTCCCCAATGCGAACCTCATGAGTCACATGGTTGATTACCAAGTCACCAAACTCGATCTGTTCTGTCTCTCCTCCACGGCTAAGGCGACGCAAGATATTATTCACTCTCAAAACCAATTCGCGTGGGCTAAAGGGTTTGACTATAAAATCATCTGCCCCCAAACTTAAGCCATAAATCTTATCCTGTTCGCTTGTCTTAGCAGTTGTAAAGAGGAAGGGTTGATCCGGAGCGATATACTGAACTTCACTGATAAAATCATAACCGTCCATATTGGGCATCATAATATCTGTGATAATGAGGTCGATAGATTTTTTTCTGAAAAGCTCTAAGCCCTCCTTACCATCATGGGCGATCAAAACGTCATAACCAGCCTGTAAAAGATAGCGGTTTTGAATATCTAGAATATCTATCTCATCATCAACCAGCAAAATTGTCTTTTTCATCTGACACTCCTTTGATAAAAACAGTGTTATACTTGCTTTAGTATAACACTATTTTCTCTAATGTTTAAGTGATTTGAATCTTAATCTTCTCGTTTGCTTGTCAAACCCAAAAGTCCAACAAGACCTGCCAAGGCTAGACCAAAGATACCAAGGCCAGCTGTAGCTGTTTGAGCTTCCCCAGTATTTGGTAGCATCGCTTTATCATCTTTTTTCATCATATTAGCCATTTGGCTAGAAGCTGGTTGATCGACCTTCATATCTGACATATGGTGATTTGTACCCATCATACCCTCAGTCGTACCTGTAGAGCCTGTTTCAGAAGGCTTCGTATTCATCTGACCTTGTTGAGATGGTATTGTCGCCATTTCTTTTCCACGAAGTCGAATCGTTACTTGACGAGTAGCAATCAGATTGGTCAAATCAGGTTTGCCATCTTTAGAGCCATAGACTTTAACAGTAGCTAGGTATGTATGTGTTCCGTTAGCTCGAAGTTGATCTAGAAGGGCTTGTCCTTCTTTGCCAACAGTATTGCCATTCAAATCCACTTCGTAGAAATATTGGCCTTTAGCCAAGCCTTCAAGTGGCAATAGAGCAGGATTTTTAGCTGTTCCGTTGTCTGACCATGGGGCTTTGTCTGAAGCTTTTAACAAGAGGCGAGTCAACATACCATCTCCACCAAAAGCTTCGTATGGAATAACTTGGTTGACACCGGCCAAGAATGGACCCGGAACATTTGCTTTTTCAAGGTAGCTAGCTGGAACATCAATCATGTCTTTGACATTGTTAACAACAGACTCTTTGACCTGATTTGGTGTAGTCAAACCATTCAAATTAACAGTCAAATCTTTAGTTGCTACCAGATTAGTTAAGTCAGGCTTGCCGTCTTTTGCACCGTACACTTTGATGGTTGCCTTATAGCTTTGTGTACCATTTTGTTTTAAGAGGTCAAGCAACTCTTTATCTGATTTGCCTTGGGTGCCTGCTAGATCCACTTCGTAGAAGTAAAGGCCTTTGCCTAATTTCTCTACTGGTGGGAGAGCAGGATTTTTAGCTGTTCCGTTGTCTGACCATGGAGCCTTATCAGAGGCTTTCAAGATAAGACGAGTTAACATGCCATCACCAGCGAAGAATTCGTATGGAATGACTTGATTGACACCAGCTGTAAATGGACCTGGGAAATTGGCTTTGTCAAGGTAGCTAGCCGGAACATCTACTGTATCTTTGGTGTTGTCAGCCACGCCTTTTTGCACTTCAGCTGGAGTGGTCAAACCATTCAAATTAACAGTCAAATCTTTAGTTGCTACGAGGTTAGTTAAGTCAGGCTTGCCGTCTTTTGCACCGTACACCTTAATGGTTGCCTTATAGCTTTGTGTACCATTTTGTTTTAAGAGGTCAAGAAGCTCTTTATCTGATTTTCCTTGGGTGCCTGCTAAATCCACTTCGTAGAAGTAAAGGCCTTTGCCTAATTTCTCTACTGGTGGGAGAGC